>CAZQQC010000058.1:0-18125 GCA_964595365.1 uncultured Melioribacter sp. | reverse complement strand
AGCGCAAAGAGTTGGAGAGCTGGTTTCAGTTCACGTCATTCCTCGTCCTCATTCATATGTTTAAATGATACTTCCAAAGATAGTAAAATAAAAGGATAGAGCATGCAATCAGCGTTAGGTCTTATTGAAACTAAAGGCTTGATCGGAGCGATTGAAGCCGCCGATGCTATGGTTAAAGCTGCTAATGTGAAGCTGGTGAGTAAAGAAAAAATTACCGCTGCTTTAGTTACGGTGAAAATTATCGGCGAAGTAGCTGCCGTTAAATCAGCCGTTGATGCCGGTGCTGCAGCAGCGCAAAGAGTAAGCCAGCTGATTTCAGCTCATGTCATTCCACGTCCGGATGATCAACTTGAAGAAATAATTTACGCCTCTTCGCTATTGCCGGTAGACGAAACAAAAGAAATTAAAAAAGAAAAACCACGTGAAGCAACGGTAACAGAAAAAGAAAGTGCAAGCGAAACTTTGTTCGGTGAAATTGCAGAATTGGAACCCCGAACCGTTGCAAAAAAAACGAAGCCAAAAGTTACTGCTCAAAAATCGGCTGGCGTTTCAAAGATGGATTCTTTAAGAGAAGAAGCAGTTAGAGAATTAGGAGATGCCGGGCAGACTATCGGAACAACTTCAAAAGAAATTCCGGGCAATGAAGTACTTTCAAAATTAAACGTTCATAAACTCCGTCACTTTGCCAGAAGTTTTGAAAACTTCCCGATCAAAGGAAGACAAATCTCGCGTGCGAACAGAGATGAGTTAATGGAACACTTTAATAAGCTGAGATGATTTGCAAAAGAAAGATTAGCCAAGGTTAATCCCGCAATGCGGGATTTTTTTTATATTTCAATATGAAGAAAAAAGTTATAACTATTTCGTTAATAGCATTGTTTTCGATCGGGTTATGGATTTCGGTTGCATTGTCGCAAGATTATATTGTAACAGTTAACATGCCCGTTAAGTATTCGGATCTTCCTACGAATTATTCCATCGGTTCTACAACTGTAGACGAAGTTTACTTGCAAATAAAAGGTAAGGGATGGGAATTAGCGAAATTGGATCTTGCGCGGCATGTAGAATATAACATACCCGTTCACAAAAGAATCGGGCATCATAAAAACAATCTCGGTGATTTCATCGAAGCAAATTCCTGGATTAGAAACACGTTTCAGGTTCTTGATATTGCCCCCAATCAGGTTGAGTACGATGTTGAAAAGACTGGAACTAAAATTGTAAAGGTGGGTAAAAACATTAATCTTTTGTTTAAGCCCGGCTACGGGATCGTTTCTAAAGTTAATATATCGCCGGAAACAATTGAGATTTCCGGGCCGTCGCAGCTGCTTCAGAAAATTGATACTGTAAAAACTCAATTTATCACGTTGGATAATATCGGAGACAACATCAGTGCCGAAATTCCGCTAGAAGAAATTAACGGAGTAACTGTCTCACCGAAGAATTGCACGGTTAAGTTTGAAGTGCAAAAAATTGTCGATAAAACTTTCGAGGGAATTGAAGTTGAAGCAAGGTCTGTTCCGTATTCAAAGGAATTGGTTTTATATCCCGGCAAGATTAACGTTGTGCTTAGAGGAGGAATTAATACTCTAGGAAAGTTAAGCAACGACAGCATCAAAGCTTATATAGATTATTGGTCGGCACTTAAAGAAAATTCTGGATTGATAGAACCGGTTATAGAAATCCCGAAGTTTACTGTCATCAGCGATATTCAACCTAAAAAAATTGAATACATTATCAAACAACACTGATTATTCCAGGGTATAAACATATGTTCATTACATTTGAAGGGTTAGACTTTTGCGGTAAATCAACACAGGTACAGCTACTGGAAAAGTATTTCCTTTCGAAAGGGAAAAAAGTAAAAATAATTAGAGAACCTGGAGGTACGCCGATATCCGAGAAAATTCGCGATATACTTCTTGATAAAGAAAATTCGGAAATATCGATTGAAACCGAGTTAATACTTTTTTCGGCAAGCCGTTCTCAATTGGTTAACGAGGTGATTATTCCCGGGTTACAAAAAAATACAATTGTTATTTCCGACCGGTTTCATGATTCGTCCATTGCATATCAGGGTTTCGGAAGAAAAATTTCTTTGAACTTTGTAGAAGAACTTCAAAGTTTTGTGATCGGTAAAGCAATTCCCGATATAACGTTTTTGCTCGACATACCTATCAAAGAAGTGATTGCAAGAAAGTCGAAAGTGAAGAAGGTCGATCTTGATAGAATCGAGTCATCCAAAATTGATTTTTATAAGCGGGTACGAGACGGCTACCTTTATTTAGCCGGTAAAGAAAAAAGATTTTGTACAATCGACGGAACTCTTTCTATCGATGAAATTCATAAAAATATAATTAACAGAGTTGAAGAGCTGGAAATAGTATCGAGGTTTTAAATGTATTCAATAAAAAAATTTTTTTTACTGTTTGTCGCAATAATTTTATTCTCGGGATTTATTACCCGCGATAATGACATATATTTTCAAATCAACAAAGGCATAGATATTTTTGGCCGCGTCTACAAAGAAGTTGCGCTGAACTACGTAGATCAACTGAACCCCCAGGAATTTATGCTTGCCGGTATTAACGGAATGCTGGGTTCGCTGGATCCTTATACAAATTTTATTAATGCCGATCAACAAAAAGACATCGACATAATTACAAAAGGTAAGTACGGCGGTATAGGCGCTACGGTTGGTCTTCGAAACGATAATGTAACGATAGTTGATTTGATTGAAGGATTCAGCGCGCAGCGGCAGGGAATGCGTATTGGCGATGTTATTACGAAGATAAATAACGTTCCTATTACAAAAGAAAATTTTGAAAGTCTAAGCGAAATGTTAAAAGGCGATCCAGGAACAACGATTTCTGTATCGGTAAAACGAGATGGTGCGCACGATGAAATTACTTTCAATTTAGTTCGCGAAGAGATTGAAGTGAAAAACGTAACTTATTATGGCTTTGTTCCGTCAGATAGTAAAAACGCATATATCAAATTAAGTGGATTTTCCCAGTCGTCTGGTGAAGAAGTTAAGAAAGCATTGCTGGATCTGAAATCAAAAAGTGAAATTCAATCTTTAATTTTAGATTTGAGAGGAAACCCCGGTGGTTTGTTAGATGCTGCTATTGATGTATGCGAAAAATTTTTGAACAGGGGAAAGTTGGTTGTATCTGTAAAAGGAAGGGACAGCCTCAACACAAAAAATTACTTGTGTGCCGAAGAACCGATTGCAGGCAATATTAAAATAGCAGTTCTGATCGACGAAGGATCTGCATCTGCATCGGAAATTGTTGCCGGTGCTTTGCAAGACCATGATAGAGCAGTTTTAGTAGGCACAAATTCTTACGGCAAAGGTCTTGTGCAGACAATAATTCCTTTGTCTTACAATACATCGTTAAAGATTACAACTGCAAGGTATTACACGCCCAGCGGCAGGTCAATTCAAAAAATCGATTATGCCCAGAAGAATCGGGTGTTCGAAAAAAATTCTTTTGTTGCACAAAAAGAATTTAAAACCGATGACGGCAGAACCGTGCTCTCTGCCGGTGGAATTATGCCGGACACGGTTGTGCGCAATGAATCAAAATCTTATTTGGTACAATCTCTTTTGGCTGAAGGAATGTTTTTCAGATTTGCTACTCATTTCTTCAACGGAAACCAGCAAACGGATATAAAAAAACTCTCTTCGGAATATCTTCTTAATGAATTTGTGAATTATTTACAAAGCCAGAAATTTGAATTTGTTTCGCGTTCCGAGAAGTTGATTGATCAATTAAAAGCTTCGGCTATAGAAGAAAATCTAGAGACTGGTTTTATTACCGAGTTGACCAGACAGAAAAGCCGGATTGATGCAAGCCACACAAATGAAATTGAAAAGTACAAAGAAGACATAATTGACATGATTCGCGAAGAATTAGCTGCACGAAGCGACGGCCGACAGGGAAGGATAGTCGAATCTTTGAAATTTGATAAACAATTTACAACTGCTTACAACATTTTGAATAATCTAAAAAGCTATTCCAAATTCTTGAGATAATTAATGCTCTTTACATACGTCCTAATTTTTTTGCTATCTATTTTCGCAGGTATTTTAGGGGCATTGGTTGGAATTGGAGGAGGAATAATAATAGTTCCTACTTTGGCGCTCCTCTTAAATGTTCCGATTCATCAAGCTGTTGCTGCAAGTTTGGTTTCTGTAATTGCAACATCGATTGCAGGTGCACATACCTATGTAGAGCAGCAAATCACAAATGTGCGCCTCGGTATGTTTCTTGAAATCTCTACAACATTAGGCGCACTTGCCGGCGCTGCGCTGGCTCTGATTTTATCCGGTTGGGTTATTAGCGTCATGTTCGGAGTTCTTGTAATGACAATGGCAATATTTTCCTACGTAACCAGATCGTATGATGATGAGATTAATTTTGGCGAAGAAAGAATAAACGAGAAAGCCAAACTCGAGTCGTATCTGAACATAAAAGGCAAATACTTTGATAAAGCTTTAAACAAAGAAATAAATTATGTAGCACATAAACCGCTTGCGGGAAGTTTTATTTCATTCATTGCCGGAGTTGGATCCGGATTGTTAGGCATTGGAGGCGGCGTAATTAAGGTTGCGGCAATGAATGCAATGATGAGAATTCCTATGAAAGTTGCCGTTGCAACAAGCAAGTTTATGATCGGTTTGACTGCAGCAACCAGTGCAGTTATTTACTTCGTTAGCGGAACTATAAATTTTTTTATTATTGCGCCTGTTGCAATTGGCACTATGACGGGTGCTACTCTAGGAAGTCTGTTGATGAATCGTTTTAAGAGTAAAACTATAAAATTAATTTTTACAGTTATCGCTTCTTACTTAGCGCTTAGGATGTTGCTCAAAGGATTAAAAGATGGATTGGGAATAAATATTTTTTAACATGAGAAACGATTTATTAAATAAAAACTCGTTGGGTAACGTTGAAAGCGTTATTGTAAAAATTCTAGCAATAGGTATTTATTTGTCTTCGGCTTTTTTTGTTGCCGGTCTGTTTCTCTTGTTCATAAGACACGAACAGGTTGAAACGACACATTTCTATTTTGACAGCCTCCCGGCATTCTGGAACGATATTCTAAAGCTTGAGGCTAAGCCGTATCTTTATACCGGCACTATCATTCTGATTCTTACTCCGATTAGCAGAGTATTATTTTCTATCATTCAATTCTGGAAATTGAAGGAAAAAAAATTTGCAGTGATAACTATGATTGTAGCTTTTATCATTGTTCTCAGCATAGCGATGGGATTCATTTTTTCGCTTCGTCTGGGGTAAAGACCGATTTGTTTCTAATAGTATCGTTGGAAAATCAATTGTGAAGCGAGTTCGGAGAAAGAATGATAATTCTTCAAGTAGTGAACCTTTATCTTCTCGCGGTTACGGACAAGCCAGCTTAAAGATATTTTTAACCTTTCCAAATCTTTGGCGGTTATTTCCTTGAACGATTTAATTGTTCCATCAAAATAATCTTCAAGGTTCTTGTCGAAATTGTCTTTCTCCTTCTCGAAATAATGTTTGAACACTATCTTCCCTTCCAGTAAGAGCATATAATCGTTTTTGATCTGTCCTTTTATTTCTATGAGTGCGTTGGCTTTATTGATTGGCTCGGATAGGATCGATGATCTGTTTAATTGATCAAGAATGTGTTGAACAACGTCTCGAACCTGTGCCGCTTCTTCATACTTTTGTTTTGAACTGAGTTCCTTCATACGGCTAAGAAGGCGGTCTACGGCAGATTGATTTTGCCCGCACAAGAATTCGTTAACGCGGTTCATTTCTTCCCGGTACAATTCTTCAATCCCCTTATTGATGCACGGCGCCAAACAGCGTTCGATATCGGCTAAATAACACTTCCGTCCTTTCTTGAATTCTGGTTCATTACATTCTCTTAATTGAAAAGTTCTGTCAATAATTTCTTTCAAGGAGTTTGCGATATCACGGCTTGCGTAGGGTCCGTAGTAATTGTTGCCATCAAAATCGAAAGAGCTTGCAACTTCGACCGAAGGAATTTTTTTAATTGTCGATATTCTTATGAAATAACTTCGCGGATATCCTTTAAGAAGCGTGTTCAACCTTGGATTGTGAATTTTTACAAATTCTGTTTCGGCAATCAGTGCGGTCAATTCGCTATTGGTTATATTGAATTCCAGTGATGAAGCCTGCCGGATAATTTTTTTTGATTTTCTTAATGCATTGCTCAGAAAATAACTTCTTAATCTTTCTCTCAACGATTTTGCTTTGCCGATATAAATTATTTCTCCTTTCGTGTTTTTGAAGAAGTACACACCCGGGTCGGCCGGAACTTTTGCCAGGTCGTCTATCAACTTTTTCTTGATCATAGTGAACGGTGCCGGGTTCAATGTTATCCGCTGGAAATTTATGAGGTCGGTTATCGTTTCAATTCCGTGTTCTTCCCTCAAAGGTTTAAACATACGCACAAGAATTTTTGCGGCGGCTGATGCATCGCCAAGTCCGCGGTGAACATTGCGATGCCGTATGTGCAGCTGCTTAACCAGATTTCCAAGTGATTTGCTTGTAAACTGGGGATAAAGTCTTCTTGCCAGGCGCAGCGTGCAGATTGCTTCATTCTTCGGAAATTCCAATTCAAAGTTGGCGCATTCGTGCTTTAGAAACGAGTGATCGAAACTAAGATTGTGAGCAGTCAAAATAGAATCGCCGATGAACTCTTTTATCTTATAATAAACTTCGTCGAAATAGGGTGCGTCTTGAACGTCGGAATTTGTAATACCGGTCATCTGCGTAATGAAAAACGGAATCGGTCGCCCCGGATTAATAAATGATGAAAATGTATCGACAACTTTTCCTTTTCGAAGCTTCACAATTCCTATCTCAATAACTTTGTCGTAGCGTGCCGAAGTACCTGTCGTTTCAAAATCGAAAACCGAATACTCTGCGTCTTCAAATGAAATTTCAATTAATCTATTTTCTTTCATTCGTTATTCTTTTGTATAGAGTAAATTTAACCAAAATTATTACACAATTAACGGCTTATAGTTGCTGCTTTAGTAGCTGCACCATCACTCAAGCGAAAACTAAAATAACTCACATTTAGCAAGGTTTGATCTACAATGAAAAAATATAAATGTATAACGAATATTTTCTCTATAACAGCAAAAAATTCGTTTGTTAAGCCCAAACCTTGTATAACATCAGTTAAATAATTTTTATTGACACAATATTTATTTTTTTTTAAGTTTTTTCTGCCTTTCAGGGGACCAATTCTAAAGGCATATTGATAAAAATTGTTACGGACCCGAATCAGTTTCACTTTCTACCCGCTTACCGCGGGCAAGCTCACTGAAGGGTATGAGTTAGAGACTTTTGTCTCCGTCATTTGAAACTTAGTTAGCTGAATAAAAGAGAACCCTATTCCGGTATCATTCTTCTGCTCGAAACATACGATACAATTTTTGCGAAGGGGCATCCGTGCAGAACTTTTTCCGGCATATTATTTTCAGTGCTAAGAAGATTTATCAATATGCATCTGAGGACAAATGATTGACAATTCAACTAAACGTTTCATCGAAAAAGTTGTCAATGTTTTTGAAACCGGCACGCCCGAAGGTAAGTACGATCAAATTACAATTCTTGCCGATGGTAGGGACGGCACGCGTCAAATTACATACGGGCGCAGTCAAACGACGGAACAGAGCAATCTCGCAAAGCTGGTAGAGATGTATATCCGCAACAACGGAAGTTTCTCCGAACAATTTTCGAAGTACATTGATAAAATTGGCAAGCAGCCATTAGTGGAGAACAAAACATTCAAAGATCTTTTGCGCACAGCCGCTAGGGAAGATGAAATCATGCGCTCTACTCAGGATGAATTTTTCGATTTGGCTTATTACAACCCGGCTTATGAATTTTTCTTAACGAACAAATTTGAACTGCCATTAAGTCTGCTTGTAATTTACGACAGCTATGTTCATTCGGGCAGCATACCACAATTTCTACGTAAACGGTTCGGTGAATATCCGCCAGCAAAAGGAGGTAGTGAAAAAAAGTGGACGACTTCTTATGTAGATGTAAGGCATCAATGGCTTAAATATCATAACAATCCGGTTTTACAGCGCACAATTTACAGAACTCAATGTTTCAAAGACCAGATAGCTGCGGATAATTGGGTGCTGGATAAACTGCCGGTAACAGCAAATGGAACTGTCGTCGATGCATAATGGCATTTATGAAAATATAAGTAGTGTCTGCGTTGATAGGAGCAATAATTGAATGATTTCGAATATAAAATTGTAAGAAGTTTTTGTATGAACGAAGAATTACTACTAAGAATAAATTCTTAGTAAGAATAAACTTGGAAACGGAGGTAGTACTATGAACAACATTGTTATTGATGTGTTTGTTGGGTTAACGCTTATCTTTTGTCTTTACAGTTTTCTAGCGACGATGATTAAAGAATTAATCGCATCAGTCTTTACTTTACGTGCTAAAGAATTGGAGAAGGCAATTACAAGAATGCTGACCGATGAAAATTTTGAGAGTCCTTTGAAGAAAAAACTGCTTGATGCTTTTCACAATCATGCACTTTTTAAGTATATGAGCAGCAGCAAAAGTTCCAGGTGTAAACCTTCATACATATCTCCCGCGAATTTTTCAAAAATTATGATTGATATCCTTAAGGAGTTTGGCGGCAGCACAAATCAATTAAAATTCGATCAAGAAAAAGGTGACGGCGATAAAAACAAATTGATCTTTAAGCAAATGAATTTCGGTTTAGAAGAATGCCTGAAGTCGGATAAAAAAGAAAATGGCAATGAAAACGTTACCGCCGGTCTGGTTGAGAAGGGCAACGAAGGAAATATACCCAAAAGTGATACTGTCAAATTGTTGTCATCATTTATTAGTGATGCCAATAACGATATCGAGAAATTTAAGACTGCTATGGAACAGTGGTTCAACGATACCATGGATAGAACAACCGGATGGTACAAGCGGCAATCGCAATGGATTATTCTGGTTATCGGATTTGTACTTGCTATAATTTTTAATGTCAACACATTTGAGATTATTAAAAATCTTTCAAAAGACAAGACGGCACGCGAGCAGATGGTTTCTATGGGAATAGCTATCGCGAAGGATTCTATCAAGTATCGACCTACAATTAGCTCGGAAGGAGATTCTGTAAACCGGCAAGCATTGTTGGACAGCACTCTCAATTATATTAGGACAGATTTGAACAAAGCAAATTCAATAATGGGGTTAGGCTGGGATTTTACATCTATTGCTAAGGACGACAGCCTTGCTCTTAATATCTCTCTATTTGTAAAGCAAACGGTTCTGGATAAAATATTAGAATTAAACAAGACGATCGATACGCTTGAACAGAATGCGATTAAGTTTAATGAAGATTCTCTAAGAGTTCTGATGGCGGTCAATAAAAAACTGCGTCGTAATTACATCGGAATTTTTAACGACTCAACTCAATCCGGTTTCATCACAATCAATAAAGTTAGAGGCATATCCCCGGGTAAAAATTCTTACGTTGTTTTTGGAAAGATCGATGCCGGTTTTTTCTCGAAAGTGGGTTACATAATCGGGCAAAGCTTTCCATGGAAGAAAGGTTTTTGGGGGCTCTTCATTACAGCTCTTATGATTTCTCTCGGGGCTCCATTTTGGTTTGATCTGCTGAGTAAATTTATTCAAATAAGAAATACGGGGCCAAGAATTAGCACAAAGCCACCGGTATCTATTGAATCTTCGGTCTCAAATATCGATCAGGGATTATCAATTATTAGTCTTAGGCAAAAAAAGTAAAACTTATTTTTAAAAACATTTTTGGATAGAAGGAGTAAAACATGTCAAAGAATGTTCTCTTGGTGGCAGCTCTAACTATGGTTTTGTTTTTTAATGGTTGCGGCACGCCTTTGTTTGTTAAATCACTTTCCAACGAGGAAATGAATGCTCTAGTTTCTTACCAGGAGACCCTGCAAAAATATTTTAATGTCATTGAAAACTACGTGCAATTGCAGATCCAATCGGCAGAGCTTCTAATCAAAGTCGAATCACAAAAACAGATGGAATTATATAAGAAGAAGGCAGGGCTCAAGCTTAATGAACCTAATGCAGATGCATCTGCTATAATGAATGAACTTGCTGCTAATATTCAGTCTGTTATTGAAGGCGATCAGGAACAAATAAAAAAAATGACAATACTGTTGATGAGCCTAAAACAAAAACATAGGGAAATGCTTGATGCATATGCGGTAATTCTTGCAGCGCAAACAAAATTGAATGACTATATCCAGCTGGAAAAAGCCGATGAAGTTTTTGTCAATCAAATACTTGTCTCCATCGGAATTCAAAAGGAAAAGATTGCTGCAACTTTCGATAGCATTAACTCGATCATAAAAGATATCAATCAATTTTCGCAAAGCGGAGGTACAAAATGAATATTCAAGAGGTCTATAATTTGCTGCAAGATTGTTTAGCCAAACTTCAATCGGCAAATATTGACGATATGGCAAAAATTGATCTGGAAATTCTTATCAGTCAATTGAAAAAACAAATTATTATTGGAGCCTTTGACCCGTTGAAAGATTTAAACACTGTTACGGTTGCCGATGTTACAAGTTTGCCGAAATTAATAAGCAAGGTTGATGGAGTTATACGGGATGAAAAAAATAGAACAGAACTGGTCAACAAAATTGTTTCTATTGCAAAAATAGCATTAAAAGCAGCCGGTTTGCCTTTGCCGTCGTAACTATCATCCAGGCTCAAGCGTCAAGGTTCGAACGTCAGGGTTTAAGCGCCAAGAATACGGTAACAAACATTTAGTGCCAAGAATCCGTATACCTTCTTTTCAATATTCTCATGTTTTTAGATATATTGCACGCCAAAAGAAAAATTCTATGACAATTAACATTCTATTTATCGGCGATATAGTCGGGCAGCCGGGTCTCGATATTGTTCAGATGTACCTCCCAAGTCTGCAAAAGAAATATCATATAGACGTAATGATTGCAAACGGTGAGAATGTTTCCGATGGCAAAGGTTGTACCGAGAAGGAAGCCAAAACACTTTTTGATCTTGGCGTTCATGCTATTACCGGCGGAAACCATACCTGGGATAAGCATCAATCGCAAGAGTATTTGAAAAAAGACGCTCGTGTAATTCGTCCGTTGAATTACCCAAAAGGAACATTTGGTAACGGTTATGTTTTTGTTGATTCTCCCAAAGGAAAAGTTGCAGTTCTAAATTTGCAAGGGCGTGCATTTATGGCGCCGATAGATTGCCCGTTCCGATCATCCGATTGGATATTACCAAAACTTAAGCAGGAAACAAAACTAGTTGTAGTGGATTTTCATGCCGAAGCAACTGCAGAAAAATTAGCGCTCGCAAATTATCTTGACGGAAAAGTGACTGCTGTAATCGGTACGCATACTCACGTTCAAACCTCGGATGAAAGAATTTTTCCTAATGGAACCGGCTATACTACAGATTGCGGTATGACAGGTCCTTACGATTCGGTAATTGGTATGAAGACTGATGCGGCGATTAATCGTTTCATTTACCAGACGCCGCAGAAGTATCAGACTGCAACCGGCAATGTTCACCTTGCTGCATTGTACCTGAAAGCCGATGTGGAAACAGGGAAAACTGTAGAGCTGGAAAGAATATTTATTCCGGAATTTGATAAAACAGTAAGTAGTAGTTAGGAGATAAAAATTTTAATGACAGTTATTATTGACGGTAAAAAGGTTGCATCTGAAATTAGGCAGGAGCTGAAAGAAAAAGTTGAATGGCTCCGCTCGTTAAATGTTAGGGCACCAGGTTTGGTTACAATTTTGGTTGGAGATAACCCAGCATCGCTTTCGTATGTTACATCGAAGAGCAAAGCATGCAATGAAATTGGTATGCTTTCCAGGATTGAAAAATTATCAGCCGGAACAAGCGAACAACAGCTCCTTGATTTGATAGATCAGTATAATTTAAATGACGACTATCATGGAATACTTGTTCAGCTTCCTCTTCCAAAACATATAAATGAAAACAAAGTTATTGAACGAATTGCTCCATCAAAAGATGTTGACGGATTTCATCCGATCAACGTTGGTAATCTTGTGATTGGTAAAGAAACTTTTTATCCATGCACGCCTTATGGAGTTGTGGAGTTGCTCAAACGTTATAAAATTGAAACGGTCGGTAAACACGTTGTGGTAGTAGGTAGAAGCAATATTGTTGGCAAACCGGTTGCCAACCTGCTTCTTCAAAAAAAAGAAGGGGCCAATGCTGTAGTTACAATTTGCCATTCAGCAGCAAAAGATTTATCACGCTTCACAACAGAAGCTGATATTTTGATTGCTGCAATTGGAAAGCCGCATTTCATCAATGCTGATATGGTTAAGATCGGCGCGGTTGTAATTGATGTTGGAATTAATCGTGTCGAAGACCCGGCTTTGCCAAAGGGTTACAGGCTTGTCGGTGACGTTGATTACGAAAATGTATCGAAGAAAGCTTCATTCATAACACCGGTTCCCGGCGGCGTTGGTCCGATGACGATTGCAATGTTGCTTCAAAATACATTTCTTGCTTACATTAAAATTACAAAACAAAAGTTGTCTTGAAAATGGCTTCACCGGTAATTGATAAAATTGTTTCGCAAGTTTTCATCGAAAAAGCTCTGCAAGATTTTTACTGCCATGGCGGAACGTGCGCAGGTTGGGAAAGAAATGTAGTCGATCAGCCGGCTGCTGTAAAAAAAATAATTAGTAATGGCGCCGATAGAATTGCCGCCGGCATAGGAGTCGGTGAAGAACTCATTGACAAAGATGTTGCGCGGATGATAGATCATACTTTGCTTAAGCCGGAAACAACGCCGCAAGAGATTACAAAACTTTGCGACGAAGCCAGAACTTACGGTTTTGCTTCAGTCTGCATTAACCCGTGTTATGTTTCTATGTGCAAGGATTTGTTAAGCGGCTCTAAAGTAAAAGTTTGTACTGTGATTGGATTTCCGCTGGGGTCAACTACAACTGAAGTTAAAAGATTCGAGGCAGAGCAAGCATTGAAAAGCGGTGCACAGGAAATTGATATGGTGATAAACGTCGGCATGTTGAAACAGAAACAACATGATTATGTATTTAACGATATCAATCAAGTTGTTCTTGCGGCAAAAAAGTTTGGTGCAATTTGCAAAGTTATTATTGAAACAGCTCTTCTTACAGATGAAGAAAAAATTGTAGCTTGCTTGTTATCGAAAAATGCAAAAGCAGATTTTGTAAAAACATCAACCGGTTTTAGCAAAGGTGGAGCTACTGCTGGCGATGTTGCTTTGATGAAATATGTTGTCGGTTCTGCTGTGGGTGTAAAAGCTTCCGGGGGAATCCGAACAACCGAAGATGCCAGACTAATGATTGCCAGCGGTGCAGAAAGAATTGGCGCAAGTGCAAGTGTTAAGATTGTTAAAGGCGAAACGGTCGCCGCCGGTGGGTATTAATGGTTTTAGATTTATACGTTACACGTACGGATGACGGATTTACAGCAGAAGTGCCTTCCATAAAAGGTTGTGAATGCTGGGCTCACCAGGAAGAGGAAGCAATAGATAAAACAATTCAGCTTCTGAAATATTATCTTCATAATTCTTCCGATAAAAAAATTATTGTTGATAAAGCCCGCAGAGAGAATGCGTTAACTGTCTATAAACTTGTGTTTGACAAATGATGCGGAAGTTTAAGACTGACGAACGGTTGAAGAAAATTTTGCACACTTTGAAGGCACGCCAGTATTCACTTCGGATTGTGATGGAAAATATTCACGACCCTCACAATGTAAGCGCGGTGTTGAGAACATGCGATGCTGTCGGTATACCAAAGATTAGTTTACTTTACACTCATGAACCGTTTCCAAAAATCAGCAAGACATCCTCTTCTTCTGCCAACAAATGGATTGATACTGAAAAGTTCAACTGCACCGCGAAATGTTTCGACGAACTTCGCAAGCAAGGTTTTAAAATTTACGCAAGTATGCTGAACAAGAAAGCAATAAATCTGTACGATATTGACTTTACTCAAAAAATTGCTCTGGTATTCGGAAATGAAAAACGTGGCGTTTCAACCGAAGCCGAACATTTGGCGGATGAAACCTTTTATATTCCGATGCGCGGAATGATTCAGAGCTTGAACGTTTCGGTTGCTGCTGCTGTTACGTTGTACGAAGCTCAACGTCAGCGCTTTCTGAAAGGGTTTTACGATAAAAGCGAACTTAGTAATGAGCAGCTGGAAAAATTAATTGATGAATGGTGCGATAGATGAACCAAAAATTTGAAAGAGTAAAAACTCTTAAAGGTGAACTTAAACTGCCCGGTGATAAATCCATCTCGCACAGGTCGGTTATGTTTGCATCGATGGCCGATGGCGTATCTGTTATACATAATTGTTCAAATTCCGAAGATGTAAATTCTACTATAAATTGTTTTAGAAAACTCGGTTGCAAGTTCGAAAAACAAAATGACGGAATAAAAGTTACCGGTAAAGGATTCAAAGGATTCAATAAACCGGACGGCGAATTGTATGCTGGTAATTCCGGTACAACCACACGATTGATAAGCGGAATTTTATCTGCGCAAGATTTTGAATCGGTAATAACCGGTGATGAATCGCTTTCAAAACGTCCGATGAGAAGAATTGTTGAGCCGTTGACTTTGATGGGCGCTAAAATATCAGCAAGCGAAAACGGATTTCTTCCGCTGAGAATTGAACCCTCGGCATCATTGCAAGCTATCGATTACAAACTACAAGTCGCTAGCGCGCAGGTAAAAAGCGCTATAATACTTTGTGCAATTCACTTAAACGAAGAAAGCGTTATCACGGAGTCTATTCCAACCAGAAACCATACAGAAAAACTCCTCAAGCTAAAAACAGTAAAAACTTCCGCGGGAATGAAAATTTTTATTTCGAAGAAGAATTTTCCGGAACCGTTTGAAATAACAGTTCCATCCGATATTTCGAGCGCGGCGTTTTTTATTGTTCTTGCCTTGTTGACAAACGATTCGGAAATAGTTATAAAAAATATTTCGCTCAATGAAACGAGAACCGGCGTTATACAAATCTTGAAAAGTATGGGTGGAAAAATTTTGATCGAGAATGAAAGTGTGGAAAAGGGCGAGCAGGTAGGTGATCTTCGAATATTTTCCAGCAAACTTGTAAATGTTAAAATCCCGCCTGAATTAATTTCGAATGTCATAGACGAAATCCCGATTCTTTCCGTGGCGGGAGTCTTTGCAGAAGGGGATTTTAAGGTTACTTGTGCGAAAGAATTGAGAGTTAAAGAATCGGATAGAATTAAATCGCTTTGTACAAATTTTGTTAAAGCAGGGCTATCTGTCAACGAATTCGAAGATGGATTTGAGTTAAGAGGCAAGCATTCAAATTCTTGCGTAAATTTTCGAAGCTTCGGCGACCATAGAATTGCGATGGCTTTTGCAATTATGAGCATGATTAAAGGCGGTGGAACGATAGAAAATTTTGAATGCGCTGGAATTTCCAACCCGAATTTCCTGGATCAGGTTAACAGTCTTACCAAATGATGCGTTGCTTAATTCTTGGGCAAAGGGAAGAACTATAATTCTAAAATCTGGTGCTCAAACTTATTAATTGCCAGTTCATTGAACAGCCATTTCACAATATCCATTCCATACTTGTTTGCAAAGTAAATCCAGTTTAGTTCGCGCTCCTGGAGATTATTATTTGGGAATAGAACATTTCTCACCTTGCTAATCTGTCTTATTGTAGATTCATATTTTCTTTTTTCCGAATCGTGTGCCTTGGATTTCAAATGGTTTAACGTTTCCTCTATTCGCTGTTTGGATTTAGTTATCAAATCAGAAAGTGTCTTGTCTATAGCCGGAAGCTTTTGCGCGAGCGGATCGAGAGATGCTTCAATTTCGTTCAGCGCGTTTTGGAACAGCATCTCAAGATTAATATCGGAAGAAGCCGCCAATATTTTTTGTATCAATGCGTTCTCATCGGTAAAGATGTCAACATATTCCAAATTGTTTTTCCCCAGAATGCTCTGAACTCCTTTTTCAACAATGGTTGCAGAAGAACGGGGATAAATGAAAGGTATTTCCATGCCGTAAATTTTATACAGCGGTGAGACCTGGGCAAAATAGCTGATCTCTGAAGGTCCGCCCACATAAAATGCAGTTGGGAATAGATAATCCTGGCAGATCGGGCGGAGTAAAACGTTCGGGCTAAATTTTTCCGGATTCAATTCTAACTGAGCAAGAAGTTCTTCACGCGAAAATTTTTTACGTTTTCCTTTTAGCCTGTACTCGCCCGTATCGGTCGGTTCTATTAATAAGCGTTCGTGTTCTTCCACAAGAAATAAATTTATCGGTTTAACCTTAACCTGTGCATGATAAACTTCTTCAAGTCCGGCGCTGCGTTCCACGAGGTTGCCGGTATGATCTCCAAATTCAGAAATCTCTTTGGAGAAAATTGGAACGAGTAAACGCTTAACGGCTTGATCTGTAGGGTTGAAAACAATCAAGCCATATTCATCAAAGAGATGTATTATCAATTCGCGAAACGATTCAAGAAAAGTTCTACCAGGCAGATAGATAGATTTTATAAAATCCAGCAAAGGGATTTTGAATTCGGTATCTCTTAATCCGGATGCAAGTTCGTTAAAAATTTTTTCGAGATTGGAATTAAACTTTAGTTCGGCAATTGAACCTCTATTTAATTCTTCAAGCTGACCGTCTTCGTATTGCAGATTGAGAATCTGATTCTCGTTATTTAAGACTGAAAACATTCTTACTTCGTCGTAATCATGATCGTCACCTTCAAGCCAGAAAATCGGTACGAAATTAAAACCGTCGTAAATCTCTTTGAGATAACTGCACAGCTTGATTGCGGTAATAGATTTGAAAAGAGTATAAAGAGGACCGCCAAAAATGCCAAGCTGCTGTCCGGTTACTACTGCAATTGTTTTTTCGGAATAAAGAAGATCGATGTTTTGTTGGGTCTGTTTGGATAATCTTTGATTGCTGTATTGGGCTTTAATAATGTTGGCAATTACTGAACGGTTGGATCTTTCGCGTTCGCTGATTTTTTGAAAGAACGGAAAATATTTTTCAACATCTCTAAAATTTTTGCCATAAAATCTTTCAACATTATCGAACTCGTATATATAATCGAGGAAAAGATTTTGATGGGTAGGTATATCCGAAAAATTGATATACATTATTACTCCCGAAATAATTATAGAACTATTTTTCTGAACGCAAGACCGTTCTTTTAAATCTGTTTTCTCGCCCGGTTTCGTCTCTCGATTAGCATGCCGAAAGGGTTGCAATACTGGGATTCATTCGCTTAAACAAAATCCGGACAATTCTATTTGTAATGTATGAATTTTTTAGTTCATTTATAAAACTGCCGGCGAAAGATGAACTTCAAGGGCAGTAACGGTCGTTAGGAAATTTACGATTGAAAATTTGATTCTATTTCTTCGATTTGATGACTCAGGTCAGTCCATTTCGAATATTTTTCTTCTAACTGCGCCTTCATCTTTTCGTAGTCGAGATTTTTTGATCTGGCAGATTCGGGGTTTTTGAAAATATTTGGATCGGCAAGCTCTGCTTCCAACATACCTTTTTTTGTCTCGAGGTTGCCAATAGATTCCTCGCAAGCCGCTAACTCTTTCCTTAAATCTTTTGTCAGTTCAAATTTTTTTTGCCGGAGTTCTGCTTCGTATCGCTTCCGGTCTTTGCGTGTAATCTTCGCGTCTTTTTGCTCTTTGTAATTAAATTTCGCTTCGAATGTTTCTTCTCTTTTCTGAAGGTAGTATTCAATACCGCCGACGAAAGCATTGACATGCTGATCTCGGATTTCTAAAATCTTATTTGCAATCGGTTTGAGAAAATCGATGTCGTGCGAAACAATTATCAAAGTTCCCGGAAATTCGGCAAGAGCTTTCCTTAAAATTTCTTTAGATGAATAATCTAAATGGTTCGTCGGTTCGTCGAGGATCATCAGATTGCTTTCGGTAAGAAGTAACTTTGCCAGTGCAAGTCTGCTTTTTTCACCCCCAGAAAGAACGCCTACCTTCTTGAAAACA
>CAZQQC010000057.1:0-18152 GCA_964595365.1 uncultured Melioribacter sp. | reverse complement strand
TTTGGTTAGAAGAATAATTTCTTTATTAATGAATATAACCGTTATCCAAAGTTCTACAAAATATTTTTCCAATTTCAAAACAACACGATGGACTAAAGTCCGTACAGTTTTCTTTTTCTCCACAATGTAGTTTCTGAAATGCCGAGTACGCGTGCGGCTTCTTTGTTGCTGACCGAAATTTTTAGAACTTCGGTAATGTGCTGTTTTTCCAGATCTTCCATTCTCGTTAAAATCTCAGCCGGTTGTTTTGTTTTAGTATCAAGAATTTCGGTAGGTAGATAATCGGATTTAACGAAATTATCTTTAGCAAAAATCAGCAATCTTTTTACAACTGTTTCAAACTCCCTCACGTTTCCGGGCCAGTCATATTCAACAAGATGCTTAGTTGCATCGCCGGAAAATTTGATTTCCCTGCCGTGTGAATATTTCTTAATAAAATGATCGAGAAGAACCGGTATGTCACTCTTTCTATCCCGCAGCGGTGGAAGTTTTAATCTAACTCCGGCAATTCTATAATAAAAGTCTTCCCTTAAGACACCGGTTCTCAGATCGTCCTCTATGATTCTGTTTGTTGCGCTTACAAGACGTATATCCACTTTGCGCGAAATACTTTCGCCGATTCTTTCAAATTCCATGCTTTGCAGAAAGCGTAAAAGTTTCACCTGCATCGATTTCGGGATCTCTGCAACTTCATCAAGAAATACTGTGCCGGAATCCGCCAATTCGACTCTTCCTATTCTATCTTTGATTGCATTGGTAAATGCGCCTTTAACGTGGCCGAATAATTCACTCTCGAAAAGATTTTCCGGAATAGCGGCACAGTTAATAATTATGAACGGGTTATCTTTCCTTTTGCTGTTCTCGTGAATGAACCGTGCAAGAACTTCTTTACCGGTGCCGCTTTCTCCCTCAATCAAAATAGGTATGTCGCCATCGGAAACGTCGAGTGCCGTTTTCAAAATTTCTTTTACCGCAGTGTCCTGTGTAACAAAATTTTCTTTTGAAATCATTTCGTCTAACTGGTAGGTTAACCCGATTATTTTTTTCGACATTTTGTGGTGATCGAAAACGCGGTCGACGATGTGTATAAATTCTTTGTGGGTAAACGGCTTTTGGATATAATCGTATGCGCCTTTCTTGATAGCCTCTACTGCCGATTCAATTGAACCGTGAGCAGTCATCAATACTACGGTTGTTTCTGGCGAAACGTTTTTTAATTGTTCAAGCGCCGCTATTCCGCTTATCGGCTGCATTTTTAGATCTATAAATGCGAGATCAAAATAAATTTCATGCGCCCGTTTAATTCCCTCTAAAGGATTTAGATACGTCTCCGGAGAATAACCATGGGAGGTAAGCGATAACTCGATTGTTTTTAGGATATTGATCTCATCATCTATAACAAGAATTCTGCCTTTGTACATTTATGCAACCGGAATTTTAATTTGGAAAATGCTTCCTTTGCCAAGCTCGCTGAAAGCTTTGATTTCGCCATTGTGAATCTCAATAATTTCTTTTGCTATAGAAAGGCCCAATCCAAGACTGCCCGGAGCCGATTCATCAATTTGAATAAACTTGTCAAAAATCTTTTTCAGATTGTCGGGACTTATGCCAATGCCTGTATCGGAGATTTCTATAATCAGGCTTTTATTCTGCTGGAAAAATTTCACTTTTATCTCTCCGCCAAGCGGTGTAAATCTAAGTGAATTAGAGACCAAATTTTCAAGTGCACTTATCATATTATCATAACTTCCGTTGATCATAACATCTGTACCTTTATCGTCCACCTCAAGATTAATCTTTTTTTCTTTAGCCTGGATATAAAATTTTTTGGAAATATGTTCTGCAAGTTTGCGTGCTTCAAATCTTTCGAATTTGATTTTACCTATATTAGCTTCAAGCTTCGTCAGTTCCAGAATTTCATAGACTAATCTGTTAAGTCTTTCAAAGTCTTCCTTCATTGAAAGCAGAAGCTCGTTCTGTTGTTCGCCTAAGTTCCCCACAACGCCGTCTTCCAGAATTCCGAGCGCCATACCCATAGACGTGAGGGGAGTTTTTAATTCATGCGAGACTTTCGCAATGAATTCAGATTTCATACGGTCGAGCTCTTGAAACCGGGTAATATCGTTAAACAAAACAACGGTTCCTTTTGTTTTTGTTTCCGGCATTTCGAGCGAAGCAGCTATCAACTTGTAGTACTTTTGTGAACCGCTTACATCTTTGATGTTCAGAATGTCTTCCTTCTGAAACAGCGCCGTCTGCGGCGGAACAACTTTGTTCTCCGTTGATGGTTTCAGTGTTAACAATTTCTCTATTTCACCCCGGCTTCCGGCATACTTACCCAATGCTTCATCGAACGCTTTGTTAGATAAAAGAATATTGTACTCTTCGTCAACCATTAAGACCGGCTCGTTCATACTTTCAATAATCAATTCCGATTTCTTCTTCTCGTATAATATTTTGTTAAGATTGAGCTGTTCGTACATCTGAAGTTCCTCGCTCATTTTATTGAACTCTTCGGCGAGCGTGAATATTTCATCGGCGTTTTCGTCTATCTCGATTCTTTCTTCAAAATGCCCCTCGGCAATATGAGTAACAGATTGCCTCAGCGCAGTTATCGGCTTAACAATATAATCCGAGAATTGTGAACCGAATGCCAGGCTTATTGCTATTGCCACAAATAATATTACTAGAATTAACAAGGTTGCCGTTTTGGTAATATCTTTTACCCGCGTAACTGCCCGGTCAAGCATTTTATGATTAATATCCAGTATTGCGTTGTTGATCCTTTTTAAATTTTGCACTTCGTTAACAAATCTTACAAAATCGGTTCTCAGGATTTGCCTTTTGTTTGCAATGTAAATGCTGTAATCAATGTTATCGTTAACATCTTTTATGAATTTCTGATATTCTGCGTTAAGAGTATCGATAATTTTTTTTTCGTTTTCTGTAGACGTTGCCGTACCGGCGTTGTTACTCCAGAAATAAAAATCCAGTTTGCTTTTTTCGAAAAGATTGTAACCTGCCTCAAAATTTTGGTTGTACATGATAACTATGCCCTGAAGCTGTTCATCGAGTGATTTACCCATATTATCGGCGGCGATAATGCTGGAGTAATTATCCTGCATCGTCAGCTTAATAGACTCGTTAAGGCGGTAAAAATTATAGATACTCCACAGCGCAGCAAAAAACATGATCATCAATATAACCATGAAACCAAGCAGAATTTTGCTGCGGAGTGTTGTAGTGTAAAGCTTAATCATTTTTGCGAAACCTGTTTTTTTCGCTACATTAAAATAGCTTATTGAATTGCCTAAATAAATACCTTTCTAGTAACTACGCTCAAACCCGCGATAGAAACAGAAAAAAGTCTCAGGCAGATATAAAAAATGGGGTTATCTTTGCTCAGAAAAAATCACCCGATAGATGAAAAACAAAATAGAGAAAAATTTATAAAGCAAAGAGAAAAAAATCCCATAAAGAAAAGAAGAAAACCAACCCGCAAGGACTCGAGGCTAGTGAACACCGAAGAGAAGATAATCAAAAACAAAGCGCGGTTATTAGAATAGCACAACCGCCCGGGATATTTAGGTACCAAAGACAAATATTACGTTGGTAATCTCAAAGATCAGAATATCACGAATATGAATTTTATCTTGCCATTGAAAACATAGATCACAGTAAAACCAAAGCAAGACAACCACCTACAGAGTTTAAGAAAAATTTTTACACTATCAGTTCTAAGAAATTATCAGAGCGCTTCGAAATAAAATTGCTTTTGCAAAGTGAGCGGGCAGACAGTTCACTTTACAAGTTACTCAATAAATTTTGGAAATCTTTTCTCTTCCTTTCTTATTTTAATACCAACCATTAGAGGAAATCATGTTCAAAAAAATTCTTTCCGTCTGCCTTGTAATTTCGTCAACAATATTTGCGCAATTCGGCTCGCAAGATTCCGGAGGAAAGCTTTCGCCGTTTCAGGCATGTTACGATGTAAAGTTCTACGACATCAGCATCACGATCGATCCCAACGAGAAGGCAATTGCAGGAACAGTATTGATGAAAGCTGCCGCAACAACAGACTTATCGAAAATTTTAATCGATCTTGATCAAGCATTTCAAATCAACAGTGTGGAAACAATTTCGCCCGACAACAAAGAATTTGCTCTCGAGTTCACACACGATAGCGGAAAAGTGTGGATCGATTTTCAACGCACAATTAAAAAGGGGGAATTATTTACAACAAAAATTTCATACGCCGGATTCCCGCGTGTTGCAAAGCGACCGCCATGGGACGACGGGTTCATCTGGAGGAAAACAAAAGAAGGAAAAGATTGGGTAACTGTTACATGTCAGGGTGGCGGCTCGGATATCTGGTGGCCGGGTAAAGATCACCCTTCGGATGAACCAGATTCGGTTTTTCTTCACTACACCGTTCCGGACGATATCGAATGCATCGCTAACGGAAAACTGAGATCGGTCGTTGATAACAAGAACGGAACAAAAACCTGGAACTGGTTTGTGTCAACGCCAATTAACAATTACTCTGTTACGTTTTATATTGGTCCCTACAAAGAAATTGATTACAATTACACCAGCATTACAGGCGAAAAATTTCCTTTTCAAGTTTTCGTTCTGCCCGAAAATTACAACAAAGCAAAAGAACACGCGCCTCAATTTCTTAAACACATGAAAGTGATGGAAGAATTATGCGGGCCCTATCCGTTCCGTGCGGATAAATATGCCGTTGTTGAAGCTCCGCACCTCGGTATGGAAAATCAAACCGCAATTGCATACGGATACGGCTGGAAAGATCATCCGCAATTCCAGTTCGACTGGCTTCATCAGCATGAATTCTCTCACGAATGGTGGGGCAATCTGGTTACCAGCAAGGATTGGAGCGATTTCTGGATTCACGAAGGAATTGGAACTTACATGCAGCCGCTCTATCTCGAAAAGGTTTTTGGCAAAGATGAGTATTTCAAATACATGGAAAGCATAAAGAAGTTTTTGAACAAGACTCCCGTTGCATCTCGCGGAGAAAAAACTTCCGGCGAGAGTTATAACATGGATATCTATTATAAAGGTGCGTGGATTGTTCACACTTTGCGTTATTATCTTGGCGATGAAATATTTTTTAAAGTATTGCGCCGATGGGCTTATCCGACCGATGAGATGGAAAAAATTAAAGACGGAAGACAATGCCGGCTGGCAACTACAGACGAATTGCTGGATATAACTCAGAAAGTTTCCGGCAAAAAACTGGATTGGTTCTTCGAGGTTTACTTACGACATGCGTCTCTGCCAAAACTAAATGTTAAGTACGGCCCGGACAAAGCCGAATTAAGCTGGTCAACTGAAAACAATCTTCCGTTTCCGATGCCGGTTGAAGTAAAAGTTGGAGAAAAAACTCTCCGCGTTGAAATGAAAGACAGCAAAGGAGAAGTTTATTTGCCGCAAGGCTCTCCATTAGCTGTTAATCCCAACGATTGGATTTTAATGGATACTGTTAATTACATGAACCAGCGGTGATATTAAGAAGAACAATATCTTTCGTGAATTCCCGGGCAAATTATTTGTGAAATTTAAAACCGAGGGACATCATTTACGCAAGGCATTTTTCACGAACAGCATCGATTCTAATTGCACTTTTTGTAACACTGCTTTGGTCAACTTCTTATGTAATTATCAAAATCGGTTTGACTGAAATTCCACCGTTAACTTTTGCCGGTTTGCGATATGTGCTTGCATTTATTTCCCTTCTTCCCTTTGTATTACGGAAAAACCGTTTGGCAGAAATAAAAAAGCTGGATGTCAAAAGTTGGATTAAACTTATTATGCTCGGGTTCATGTTTTATTCATTCACACAGGGCGCCCAATTTGTCGGTCTCTCGCTTTTACACGCAGTTATGGTTAGTCTTCTTCTCAATTTCACGCCGATAATTGTTGCCGTGATGGGAATTTTTTTGTTGAAGGAAAAACCGAACGTGCTTCAATGGGCAGGTGCTTTTCTTTCTATAATAGGAATACTAATTTATTTTTACCCGGTTAATTTATCCGGCGGCAAAATGTTAGGTATTCTTGTGATGATAATTGGTGTGCTTGCAAATTCCGGTTCGGCAATTCTGGGAAGAGATATAAACAGAAGCCGCAAACTCGATCCGTTGACGGTAACGGTTATCAGTATGGGTGCAGGTTCAATTCTTTTATTAATCAGCGGTTTGATTGCGCAAAGTTTTCCTTCAATCGGTTTAACAAATATTTTACTGCTTGCGTGGCTTGCCGTTGTAAACACTGCTTTAGCATTCACACTTTGGAATTTGTCTCTTCGCATATTGACTGCAATGGAATCGAGTATAATCAACGGCACAATGTTAATCCAGATAGCAATTCTCTCATGGATTTTTTTAGACGAAGCAATTTCATCAAAAGAATTTGCAGGAATGCTAATCTCGGCAGTCGGAGTTTTGCTGGTTCAACTGAAAAGGAAAGTTTGAAGTGAAAAATATCACCTCCATAGGAGAAATACTTTATGATATTTATCCTGATAAAAAACGGCTTGGCGGAGCGCCGTTTAATTTTATCTATCACATCTGGAAAATACTTGGCAGGGCTAATTTTGTTTCAAGTGTAGGCAACGATGAAAACGGAAAAGAAATTTTAACACATCTTAATTCCATCGAATTCAACACCGATTACATTTCGGTTGACGGAAAACACCCAACCGGAACAGTCCGGGTAACTATTTGCGAAGATAAAACGCCACGGTTCATAATTTCACCGGAGTGCTGTTATGATTTTTTTACGCTCGATGAAAAGATAAAAAATTTATTCGACACCGGGACGGATCTAATTTATTTTGGAACGCTTTCCCGGAGAAGCGAAACTGCGCACAATACGATCAAATCTATTCTGAACAATAAGTCTAAAAAATATTTCTGCGATCTCAACCTACGGCACAATTTTTATACGAAGGAATTAATTGAAGAAAGTCTTTCAACCAGCAATGTTTTAAAACTAAATTCGGATGAATTGGAAAAGCTAAAATTGTTTTTCGGATTGAGTTCCTCGACTCAAATGGCAATACATCAACTAATATTTGACTTCAACATTGATATTCTTTGTGTAACACTGGGCTCGGATGGTGCAATTCTATCCACAAGAAAAGAAACAAGTATTTTCAAAACGGGTAACATCACTCCGGTTGACACGCTCGGTGCCGGAGATGCTTACGCTACAATTTTGTGTCTCGGCTATTTAAATGAAATACCTATCAACAAAATAAACAAACTTGCAAATGAATTTGCTTCCGAGATTTGCAAGGTTAACGGCGCATTACCAAAGGATGATTTCCTTTATGAAAAGTACCGGCTGGTTTTTAATAGTTAAGCATGCTTTCTTATTCGAATAAATAGTAAAGGAATGTTTAATAACTGTAACCCCGATCAATTAATAAAAACTTCCCACCATTCTTTAAGAATCGTTTTATGTTTTCCGCGCAGCATCACAAGGTGGTTTCCCAGAGGCGAGCTTAACAATTCTTCAACTCCGTGCTCTTTATGAACTTTAACATGTACTTGAGTGCGGCAAAAATTTTCTACGCTACACGCTTCAAGAATTTCTCCCTCGGCTACCCATAATTTTTCAATGTTCTTGCCACCGAGCCGCAATAGGGTAATTCTTCCTTTGTCAAATTCACCTTCAATTCCTACACTCAAACCCGATTCAAAGTGGGAACGTATTTTATATTGACTTACCATATTAACGGGAACGGTACAGTGTGCAAGCCACAAAGAATTTTTTTCAATATCTACCTGTGTAGTATTAGCCATCCAGACATTTCCATTCGTTAGAAGGTTTGCCCAAAACATAGAAAGTATTGATACCAGATTTCCTTTGCAGCCTGCAATAAATCCTTCTTCATTCAGCTTTGCCACTGCATAGCATGCGGTTGTCTCCAAATCCAGAATCAAATCAAAACAGCTAACGGTTACCGCATCAAGATTATATTTATCTATGATCTTCTTCAATGCATTGTAAACTTTGATGGAATTTTTTATTTCTGCTTTTGAGGGTTCTTTAATTTCTTTTGCCGCAGAAGTAAACATTTTTAGTTGGTAGTCAATTTCATCGTTAGAAGTTGTTTTTACCGTTTCTTCCAGCTCGTTTAATTCAATCTGTATAATTTCCGGTCCCCAAACATTTTTGATGGTATTCAAATCCGGGTTAGAAGCAGCCTGCCATTCCGACGGCATTCCAACCAAACCGATTTTCGTTTTTTTAAGACTCTTGTAAACGCCCACATTTTTAAATGCATCTTTTATTTCGTTAAATGCATGGTTGTCATCTTTCGACTTCAAGTAAAAAATTTTCCCTTTAACATTGTCATGCTGAAGCTTCGCAAGTGCTTCGAGCGCTGCCGGTAATGAATTATTTCCCGGATGTGCAATTAAGTAAATCGGAAGGCGCTCATTCGGGTGTTTCCGTGTTTTCCATAAATCCAGAACTTTTTCTTCCGTCCTACCGGTTGCTACAAAAATAAATAACGGCATATGTTCGTCTTCGCGAAAATTTTCCAATACTTCACCGCCAACGGCTTTCAAAGGAAGAATATATTGACCAATTATGTTTTCGAGCGGCAAGGTGTTAAGATCGCTGACGACCGGAACAATTCCAAATAGGTTTGGCAGCCGAGTGTCCATCTTTTCTATAGCCTATAAATTCTCTCCGAATAACTTAGATAGAAAAACGATGGCGGGCAACCGAAAAATTAGTTTGTTGTTCTAATCTTTTTCTCGGCTGTTTTGTTCAGCTCTTTTATTTCTGCCGTGCTTGTGGGGTGACCAATGGCATCGATATTTTTATGAATAGTTAGATACTCTTCCTTTGAAATGTTGTTATGCCAATGCCCTGTCAGCATTCCCAGACCAGTAACCGAGATAAAGATGAGAGCTACGCCGAAAGCAATTACTTTCTTCGGCACTCTCTTCTCTTTGAAAACACTTTTTACCTCAAGTGTGTAGGCTACCGGACAAACGTCAACGCAGTTCAGACACGAAGTGCATTCGTCTGACAAGACGGTCTTCACTTTATCAACCTTTATAAATGAAGGACATACTTTCGCACAAAGTCCGCAGTCGATACAACTTACAGCATTTCGTCTGATTTTGTGGGGACTTATAAAGCCAATTAATCCAAGAAGTGCACCGTAAGGGCACAAATACCTGCACCAGAAATTTTTAATAAAGATAGAAAACAAAAATAGAATACCTATCACGATCAAACTGAATCGGGAAATGTGTGCAAAGAAGTACCACATTTTTATATCGGCAGAAATATTGTATGGTCCGTCGAGGAAAAATGCCATAGCGGTTTCACTCATTGAAAAAATTGCAAAAGCAAAAAATGCGAGCAACAAATACTTAACACCACGCAACGGGTAATCAATAAACTTGTTGAGTCTTATTCTTCGTTTGAAAAGTCTTGCCAAAATCTTTTCACCAAAATCACCGATTATCTCGGAAATAAAACCAACAGGACACATCCAGCTACAAAAAGACTTTCCGAATGCAAAGGATACCCCCGCAATTGCAAGCAAGATAAAAAATCCTGCCGGATGTACATCGTGAATTTTGCCCGTCTGAAAAAAGTAAACTACACTCATCAACGCACTGATTGGAAGAAATCCTTCAGCACCAGGCGGTCGTTGATAGAAAGCAGATGTTCCGTTAGACTCCAGGTAAGAAATAAACTGCGAGAACTCGATCCCAATCCATATGCATAGAATTGCAAAAATTACCTGAACCACAAATCTGATCTTCTGAATAGTCTTATCTGTATTTTTAACGTAACGTAAACTCATCTATAAGTCTTTCCGGTTTTCAAACAATTTCTTCCTTAATAGAGAACAGAAAAAAAATTTCATCATAATTATCAGAAAAAATATTCTGATTTTCAAGAGAAGAACATTTCTTTTTTACGAAAAAGGATAAAGAGGACACGGAAAAAATTTAATTTGACACATTATCCATTTATTGATAATTTTGATCAGAGAAAAAAATCTGTATTTGTAATTTTTTATATATTTTTTTCTGAGTTGATATATTTAAATAGGACAAATTATTCCAATATAAATTTTAGGACTATTATGGTTTTCAAAAACAAAGTTGCCTGGATTTTAGTTGCAGTCTTTTTCGTTTTTATTGTTACCGGGTGCAATGAGCATTATTCCGACAAAATAATTGGTGAAGAACGTGCACAGTTAACAGACGCGCCATACGTTCCGCCTTCTATAACACGTAAAAATGCAACAAAGGTTATTGTAGATCTTGAAGTGAAGGAGCTTGTAAAAAGATTATCCGACAATGTTGAATATGTTTTCTGGACATTCGGCGGAAATGTACCCGGTAAATTTATCCGCGTGCGCGAAGGAGACTTAATCGAGTTTCACCTTCATAATAATCCTTTGAGCAAACTACCGCATAATATAGATCTGCACGCAGTAACAGGTCCCGGCGGCGGAGCCACCTCGTCATTCACAGCACCTGGGCACACATCGGTATTCTCGTTTACGGTGAAAAACCCCGGGCTTTATGTTTATCACTGCGCAACGGCACCGGTTGGAATGCACATTGCAAACGGAATGTACGGATTAATATTAGTTGAACCGAAAGAAGGGCTTCCTCCGGTCGACCGTGAATATTATGTAATGCAGGGGGAATTCTACACTGACGGAAAATACGGGGATACAGGTATCCAGCCATTTAATATGCAAAAAGCCATTGACGAAAAGCCGGAGTACGTTGTCTTCAACGGCGCTGTTGGCTCTCTTGTAGGAGATAATGCTTTGAAGGCAAACGTTGGGGAAAAGGTCCGGTTATTTATTGGCAACGGCGGACCGAATTTAATTTCTTCGTTTCATGTGATAGGTGAAATCTTTGATGTTGTAAACCGGGAAGGAAGTATTAACTCGAGGGAGGATAATGTTCAAACCACATTAATACCTGCCGGCGGGTCGGCAATTGTTGAATTTAAAGTTGATGTGCCCGGTAATTTTATTATGGTGGACCACTCAATTTTCCGGGCATTCAACAAAGGTGCTCTCGGAATGTTAACGGTTAACGGACCGGAAAACAAAGAGATCTATTCTGGCAAGCAGGCTGATGAAATTTATACCGGCAATAAACTTTCTTCCGAAGCTGTTAATCCTTTTACCGGCGCGCTAATACAAAACAACGGATCGGAAGAATATTCTTCAAAATATCCCAACAGCAACAACAACGTTGAGAAAAATTTGGTTAAAGTTGCAAATGAAAGCGCCGGACTAAGTAATTCGCCGGCAAACATATTCAGCCTCGGGCAATCTGTTTATTCCACCAGCTGTTTTGCTTGTCACCAGGCGGATGGTAAAGGAATTCCAAATGTTTTTCCTCCTCTTCTTAGTTCGGATTGGTTAAAAAATCGTTCGAAAGAAGAAGCGATAGCCAATGTGGTGCATGGCAGAACAGGAGAAATTACGGTGAACGGTAAAAAGTATAACGGAATTATGCCTGCACAAAATCTCGACGATACTCAAGCGGCTGCAGTTCTTACATATGTGTATAAAAAATTCATCGGAAGAGACGTGAGAATCTTGCCTGATGAAGTTAAGAAAATCAGAGCGTCTAAGAAATGAAACACGGAAGGAAAGATAAAATGATACAAAGATTAAAAATCATCTGTGTCATAATGTTCTTTGCCGTGGCAGTGCTTGCTGCCGGTGCAAAAGATGCCGGCACAACAAAACCAAAAGGAATGGTTCTAATATCCGGCGGATTTTATACACCGCTCTATGGATCAAAAAATAATCGGCTACAAATGAAAGTTGCACCATTCTTTATTGATAAGTATCCGGTAACAAATAAAGAGTTTTTAGAATTCGTCAAGAAAAATCCCAAATGGCGTAAATCAAAAGTAAAAAAACTTTTTGCGGATGAGAATTATCTGAAAAATTGGAAAAGCAATTTGGAGTTGGGACCAAACGTTTTGCCGGATGCGCCGGTAACGGACGTGTCATGGTTCGCGGCAAAAGCTTACTGCGAATATTACGGCAAAAGATTGCCAACCGTTGCCGAGTGGGAATTGGTTGCAAGGGCAAGTAGTGATCAGGCAGACGGTTCGAAAAATCCCGCTTACTTCAAACAAATACTTGAATGGTATTCCAAACCAGCTAAGGAAATTATTCTCGCAGTAGGCAACGGAGAAAAAAATTTTTGGGGAGTTTATGATATGCACGGTTTGATTTGGGAATGGACTTCAAATTTTTTTAGTGCACTTGTAACGGGTGAATCGCGCGGAGACAGCGGGCTGGAAAGAAACTTATTCTGCGGAAGCGGCTCCGTAAGTGCAACCGATTTCAAAAACTATCCCTCCTTTGTGAGGTTCGCATTTAGAAGCAGTTTGAAAGCAAATTACACAACCTCCAATCTCGGTTTCAGATGCGCAAAGGATTTTTTCAATGGGAGAAAAAAATGAAAAGTAGAATTTTAATACCGGTCGTACTCATCGGTACAGCAGTATCCACAATTTTTGTCGGCGTTACAATGAGCAACATCATTAGCGATAAGAACACAACTGTTTCAAAAGGTGTGCGTCAAGAGGCAAAATTATGTAGCGCTGATTCAAAGACGGATTACAGTGCGGTGAGTGAAAATTCCATTTATCAATTGGAATCGAAGTGGAAGAACAGTAACAATCAAACGATATTTCTAAAGTCTCTTGCAGGCAAAAAGCAAATAGTTGCTCTGATCTTTGCCAGTTGTTCTTACGCATGCCCGTTAATTTTAAATGACATGAAAAAAATAGAATCGCAGTTGAAACGAAACGATGTTAACTATGTTCTGATATCAATTGACCCGGAAAGAGATACACCCGGGATATTAAAAACTTTTGCAGAAAGGAATAATCTGGATTTGAATAAATGGCATTTATTAACCGGCATCAGAGAAGGAGTAGATGACCTGGCAGCTGTACTTGGCTTCAAGTACCAAAAAGATCCGGACGGAAATTTCTCTCATTCCAATATTATCTCGGTTCTAAACGAAAAAGGTGAAATTGCTTACCAGCATTTCGGTCTTAATCAAGATGTAAAAGATATTTTAAATGAAATCAAAAATATGAAGGAGAATTAATATGAGAACCACGGAAGTACATTCACAAAAAACAAACGATCTTACAAAGATCAAAATAAAAGATATTGTAACAAAAAATTTTCACGCAGCACAATTATTTGAACAATACGGTATAGATTACTGCTGCAATGGTAACCGCCTCTTGAATGAAGTGCTGGAAGAAAAAAAGCTCGACGAAGTGGATGTTCAATCTCGGCTTAATAAGCTGGAAGCAACCGAAGGGACGGGTTCAATCAATTATTCAGAGTGGGAACCCGACTCTCTGGCGCAATACATTGTAAATACTCATCATTCGTACGTTAGATCTGCCATTCTACAGATAACAGAACATCTGGAAAAGGTCATAAACGCTCATGGAGATAAATATGTATATCTTACGGAGTTGCAGAACGCTTTTAATTTCATAGCCGAAGACCTAACAAATCACATGATGAAAGAAGAAAGGGTTCTATTTCCTTTGATACATTATTTGTCGGAAACAAAAAAATTCAATGAGCGCCCAAAGACCGGAGGATTTGGGACAATAAAGAATCCGATTAGAATGATGGAAACCGAGCATGCTGCCGCCGGTGATGTGTTAAGTAAAATGCGCGGGTTGACAGATAATTATTCTTTGCCCCAAGATGCATGTACAACATTTAAAGTAACTTACGAAGAGCTGAGAGAATTTGAATCGGACCTTCACAAACATATTCATTTAGAAAACAATATCTTGTTTCCAAAAGCCATCCAGCTGGAAGCAGAATTGCTTAAATAATAGTTGAGAGTTTTGAGATAAAGATGAAAACCGTTTCACAGAATTTGTTACCGGCTGCCGATTTTTACGACGATGTTTCCGGATTCTACGGAAAGATGATTGACTTCGAAAGGAATCTTCAGTTAAGAATAAATGCTTACAAAAATATTTTTGAAAAAGTCGGTACCGCGGCAGATTTAGGCTGCGGTATTGGCTTGGATTCGATTGCACTTGCAATGAACGGACACGTGGTAACGGCATTCGACATTTCGCCGGAGATGATAGAGGAGACAAACAAGAATGCTGTTAAGTTTAACGTTGAAATAAAAACGGTACTTTCGCCAATCGAATCGATTCCCGCCGGTTTCAAAAATAATTTTCAAAACATTGTATGCGCCGGTAATACAATTGCACATCTTAATACTTCGCGATTGAAGAAGACGTTGAAGAAAATTCACGGACTGTTGAAACCCGACGGAAAATTATTTCTGCATATTCTAAATTATGAAATGATTAGAAAACAGAATAAAAGAATTAACAATGTCACAGTCCGCGAGGGTATGGCAATAATTCGTTTTTATGATTTCTTTGACGGTTATCTAAATTTCAACATTTTATCTTTTGCATTAAATAAACCCAAAGATTTTAGGTTGATTACAACAAAACATTTTCCGCACAGTAAAAAGGAAATCATCCTATTTCTAAATTCTGCAGGCTTCAGCAAAATTAAGTTTTACGGGGACTTAGAAGAAAACAGTTTTAGTACTTTTGAATCGAAAGACATGTTTATTTCTGTGTCGAAATAAATTTATAAGGAAGCAATTTTGCTAAATGTTTTTTCCTTCAAATGTTCAAGCGTTTCTTCGCTCAACATTTTATATGCTTCATCGCGTAGCTTGCCCCATTTTTCGTGTACCGGGCACGGTGTTTCAGACGAGCATCCGGAAAAACCAAGTACACAAGATTTGAAAACTGCGAGCCCGTCAATCGTTTCAACAATATCTATTAACTTAATTTGACCCGGTTCCTTTGCAAGATAGAACCCGCCGTTCTTACCTTTCTTAGAACCGACGATTCCGCTGCTTGTTAGTATTTGCAATACCTTGGAGACAAACTCTTTTGGTACCTTTAATTCGATAGAGACTTCTTCTGCATTGAAAATTCTTTTTTCTTTTGCAGATAAGTATAATACAGCCTGCAGCCCAAGTTCACAAGCTTTAGAGAAAAATACAGTCATTAAGCCAGCTTAAATTTTGAAGGTAAAATATAACTCAGCCAGTAGATATATATTGAAAAATATTGTGAGTTTATGACGGGACGGATTAATTTTTTTTAATCTGTTTTTAATGATTCTTTAATAGAACTCATTTTATGTTAGTGTTATAAAATACTGATTACATGTAAACGAAAACAATCAATTAAAAAAGGAGTAACCCATGAAGAAGTTAGTCGCAATATTATTAATTCTCGCTTTTGTATCAGTTAACGTCTTCGCTCAAGCTCAACCGCAAAAGAAAGCCGAAGCCAAAGCAAAGAAAGAAATGAAGATGGAGAAAAAAGCCGAGAAGAAAGAAAAAGCCGAAGCAAAAGTTGAAAAGAAAGAAGCCAAGGCAGAAAAGAAGATGGGAAAGAAAGAAAAGAAAGCTGAAAAGAAAGAGGGCGAAAAATAATTCTTCCCCGAAGAATCTTTTAACTATCGAAAAAAGGAGAGCCCGCATGCTCTCCTTTTTTATTTTCAAACTTAATCCGGTACAAAACCTGCCACGTATAGGTTAAGACAACAAATTTATATTTTAATTTTAGTTGAAATTTCTGTCGGTCTGTTTTACTTTATAACCAAATAACTTTTCGGTAAAGTAAAAGGACGGCATTTTGAGGAAACCATTGCTTTCAGAATTTAAGAAGTTCACCGAAAGAATCTTAATGCTTTTTTTGTTCTCCATCCAATCCCGGGCAGAGATGTTGCATCAAGAACTTATTAGGATAACAAAGGAAAGGCATGAGAATATTAGTTGTTGAAGATGAAAAAAAAGTTGCCTCTTTTATAAAAAAAGGATTAGAGGAAGAACTCTTCCAGGTAGAAACAGCAGGCAACGGGAAAGAAGGTTTTGATCGTGGTATTAATGGAGAATACGATCTAATCATTAGCGACATTATGATGCCTCATATGAGCGGCATCCAGATGGTTAAGGAACTTAGAAACAATAACATCGAAACGCCGATTCTTATGCTCACAATCAAAGATAGTACAAGGGACAAGGTTGATGGTTTAGACAGCGGTGCCGATGATTACTTGACCAAACCTTTTGCATTCGAAGAATTGATTGCCAGGGTTAGAGCTTTGCTAAGAAGAAAAGAAACTCAGAAAAGTAACTTACTTTCAATTGATAATTTAAGAATGGACCTTGTAGCTCATAAAATTTGGAAGGACAACAAAGAAATTGTTTTAACGCCTCGGGAATATTCGATTCTGGAGTACCTGCTGAGAAACAAAAACAGAATTGTTTCCAGAACAAAATTGATTGAACATGTTTACAATTTTCATTTCGACAGCGGCACAAATGTTATTGATGTATATATCAATAAGCTAAGATCGAAGATAGATCAGAACCCGGCTAAACAACTAATTCAAACCGTTCGAGGAACCGGTTACATTATAAAAGAATAGAGCCGGCTATGATATGTTTGCAAAATTAAAACCTTTCGTCAGCACTACAAGATTCAAGTTTACAATCTGGTACTCTTCCCTATTTCTTTTGCTGGAAATTCTATTGGGATTTGCCATTTATTTTTATCTCTACAAATCATCGCATACAAATCTTGATCTCACGTTGAAATCGCAGGCAAGAGCAATATTGCGGGTTGTTGAGGAGAAACATGTTGATCTTGATTCATTTGAACCGGGACCTGTCTACAAAAGCGAAGATGAACTGATCTGGGATATCATTTATGATGCCATTGTATTCAACCGGCGTAATACCTATGTCGAAATTTTCACATCAAAAAAAATCGTTTTCAAAACCGCCAATCTCGGAAACATCAATCTTCAATTTTCGGAGCGAAAAGAAAAAGAAGCATTATTCAACTTTCTAAACAGCGATCTTTCCGAAGACGTAATAAGGGTTTGCCAATTACAGGGGAACCGGTACACGGTACTTGTTGCGTATCCAAAAGAATTTATAGAACAAACCTTAAACGGACTGAGAGCAATTTACATTAAAGTTGCACCGCTGTTTTTAATAATCTCTTTTCTTGGCGGATGGCTGCTGACATCCAAATCTCTTTCGAGAATTGATGCTATCATAAAGAAGACCGAAGAAATAACCGCTCAGAGTTTGGATGAAACAATTCCCGGCGGCGAGTATTACGATGAATACGGACGGCTGGTTAACAAGATGAATGAAATGATAAAGCGCATAAAGAAATCGGTTGACTACATGAATCAGTTTTCGGTATCAGCTGCACACGAACTAAAAACTCCGCTAACAATTTTGCGCGGCGAAATTGAACTTGCACTTAGATCAACAAAAACCCCCGATCAGTACATGAACGTGCTGAAGAGCAATTACGAAGAAACCATCCGCTTGATAAAGATTGTAGATAATCTTTTCTTTATTTCAAAAAGCGACAATGCTCTAATCAATATTGAAAAGAAAGAAATAGAATTGAATTCTTTTCTGAACAACATAGTGAACAGCATGAAAATACTGGGACAAGATAGAAACATGGATTTATGCTTTATGTCTACCGAAGAAATAAATGCCAGGATAGATTCAACGCTAATTACCCAGGCTCTTTCAAATATAATCGACAATGCTTTCAAATTTGGCACCGACGGTACTACAGTTACAGTCGACACAAAAAGAATTAATGCTGGTTTTGTGATAAACGTAACAAATTGCGGGGGTGGCATTCCTCCCGAATCTATAAATAAAATATTCGATCGTTTCTACAGAGCCGAAACAACACACACTAAACACGTAGGCGGTGTTGGGCTTGGACTTTCGGTTGTTAAATCAATTATTAATCTTCACGGCGGTGATGTAGAGGTAACATCGGTTATAAATGATAAAACCACTTTCTCGCTGATCTTACCGATATCCTGATACTTTTGCTATCGGAAAAAATTGGGAGTTCTAATTATGTGCCACAAGCAAAGATACTTCGGTTTCAAGAGTGACGTGATACAGAGTAAACAAAATTGGTACGTGAATTCTTTAAATTGACAATCGAAAATCTAAATAGTATTT
>CAZQQC010000056.1:0-18190 GCA_964595365.1 uncultured Melioribacter sp. | reverse complement strand
GTCCCTCGACTAACGGCTCGGGACATGGTTTTGTTCAATCGAAGAAGATGTTGCTGGTGAAATGAGGCGTGAAAGGTGAAACAAGCTCATGCGAGGTTACTGCGCCTTTACAGGTATTCAGTAGAAAGAAAGGCGGCTGTGTTACCGCTTCTTTCTACGTTCGATAGACAATTTACATAAAAGCAGATCGCCAGCTTCGACCTGCCTCGCCAAAGACGCCAGCCTCGAATGGACACGAGTCTAAGCGGGCGAGTCAAGGCGGCGTATTTATTTGCACCGATTTTAAGTATGCGTCCACATGCAAATTTTATTATATTTACACTAGTTGAAAATAATTATGTTAAATAAAAGAAGCAGAAGAACGGTTGATGATTCATGTTGGGCAGTTGCCTCCACTTATGTGGGGGAGGAAAGTCCGAACTCCGTAGAACAAAGTGCCGGGTAACTCCCGGGGTATCGAATTTTTTGGTACACGGAAAGTGCCGCAGAAAAAATACCGCTTACCGTAATGGAGGTAAACCTGCATACGGCGGGCAAGGGTGAAAAGGCAGGGTAAAAGCCTACCGCTCCGGAAGTAATTTCGGAGGTCTCGAAAGAGATCCCGATCTGCGTACATGCAGGCTTTTGTCGGGACATGGCAAACCCCACTTGGTGCAAGGTCAAGCAGAAGGTTTCTGCAGGGTTCTCCCTCGGACAGGGTTGTTCGCCCCGAAAACCTTCGGGTAGACCGCTGGATTACAGCAGTAATGCTGTGACGAGATAAATGACTGCCGTCCTGACTTTTGTCGGGAAACAGAATTCGGCTTACAGACATGAATCGTCATATGATCTTCTGAAGAAGAGAACATGCTAAAAAAAGTATGGAAGCTAAAAGAGCAGGAGAATGAAAAATCCGTTCTCTCGCTGGCTGATAGTCTGAACATATCGAATGCATTGGCAAACCTTCTTATTCAACGTAACGTAACAAATTTCTTCGAAGCGAAATCATTTTTCCGTCCTTCGCTAGATGCTCTTTACGATCCTTTCTTAATGAACGGAATGCATGAAGCAACGCAACGTATAATTCATGCTCTTACAAGCAACGAAAAAATTTGTGTTTACGGTGATTATGATGTAGATGGAACATGTTCTGCTGCATTAATGTATCTGTTCTTGAAAGAACTCGGCGCAAATGTTCAAACTTACATTCCGAATAGACTGACCGAGGGTTACGGAATGTCGATTCAAAGCGTCAACTATCTTAAAGAGCATGGAACAGACCTCATCATAACTGTTGATTGCGGAATTACGGCTGTCGATGAAATCGATCATGCAAATTCATTGAACATCGACACCATCGTTTGCGATCATCACCAGCCGAAAGATAAAATTCCCGATGCGTATGCCATTCTAGATCCTATCAAACCCGGTGATACTTATCCGTTCAAACATCTTTCAGGTGCCGGTGTTGCATTTAAACTTGCGCGGGCAGTTGGTGAACGTATTGGCAAGAAAGAATTGCCGCTAAAATATTTGGATCTTGTTGCACTTTCCGGAGCGGCAGATATCGTTCCGTTGGTTGATGAAAATAGAGTTCTTGTTAAGGAGGGACTGGAATTGATCAATACAAATCCCCGACCTGGAATTGCAGCGTTAATGAAATGTGCAAGAATGGAAATTGGAAATCTGACCACAGGGCAAATTGTTTTCACAATAGCACCGCGCGTCAATGCTGTTGGAAGACTCGGCGATGCAAATCGTGCGGTCGAACTTTTTACAACGGACGATCCTCAAAAAGCGATGGAACTTGCTCAAATTTTGGAAGAAGAAAACCTGGAACGCCGCAAGATTGACGAGATGACTTTTTCTCATGCGATGCAGCTGGTTGAATCGAATGTGAATTTTGAAACTGATCTTGGAATTGTTTTGCACGATGATAATTGGCACCCCGGTGTAATCGGAATTGTTGCATCACGTTTAGTTGAAAAATTTCACAGACCGGCTGTAATGCTAACAACAATTGACGGCGTAGCGAAAGGATCTGCAAGAAGTATTTCCGGCATCAATATTTACGAAGCGCTTCAAAGTTGCAATGATCTGCTTCTACAATTTGGCGGACACGAAGCAGCGGCGGGACTTGCAATCGAAGTTGATAATATTGAGAGATTTCGTGAAAGGCTTAATGCAATACTAAAACAGAGTATGAAACAGGAAGACATTTATCCCGAGATTCATATCGATGCAAAAATATCGTTGTCGGAAATCTCGCCCAAATTTATTCGTGTGCTCGATCAGTTCGCGCCGTTCGGCCCCGGCAACATGCGTCCGGTTTTCCTTAGCGAAAATGTTGCCGTCGTTTACCCGCCGAAACTTGTCGGAACAAATCATCTTGTAACAAGCTTAAAACAAAACGGAAACGAAAAAATATTTGATGCTATCGGTTTCAATCTTGGCGCATATGTAACCGATATTGATAAAGAAAAAAATTGGGTCGATATTGTGTATACAATCGAAAACGTGCAGAAAGATGGAAGAACTTATCCACAGCTCCGGCTTAGAGATCTTCAAATAAAAAGCAATTAAAACGGGAATTCATAAGGAGGAGAATTTTTATGTCGGGACATTCTAAATGGGCTACTATCCGGAGAAAAAAAGGAGCTCTCGATGCTAAACGCGGAAAAATATTTACGAGACTCATTAGAGAAATTACAATTGCCGCTCGCCAGGACGGCGGAGACCCCGACGGTAATCCCCGATTACGTTTAGCAATAGATAATGCAAAATCTGCTAATATGCCTGCCGATAATATTGAACGTGCAATTAAAAAAGCAACCGGAGAACTTGAGGGAGCGCAAATTGCAGAACTGGTTTATGAAGGATACGGACCGGGTGGAATAGCGCTTCTTGTCGAAGTTGCAACCGATAACAAGAACAGAACTGTTGCAGAAATTCGACATCTGTTCGGTAAAAACGGAGGGAACATGGGAGAAACCGGATCGGTTGCGTGGATGTTTGAACGCAAAGGAATGATAACGATTAAACGCGAAAGCAAATCCGAAGATGAAATGATGGAAATTATTCTTGAAGCTGGCGCAGAGGACCTAACTTCCGAGGAAGAATTTTTTGAGGTGATAACTTCGCTGGAAAATTTTGAACATGTTAGAAAAACTTTACTCGATAAAAAGCAGGCAATAGATAATGCATCTCTACAATGGATTGCTAAAAATCATATTCCGGTTAAGGGAGAAGAAGCTGAAAAAGTAATGAAGCTCATCGAGGGAATTGAAGAATCCGACGACGTTCAGAACGTTTTTACCAATGCCGATTTTGTTGAATGACGCAAGAGAAAAATAAATGAGAATAATGGGCGTGGATCCCGGAACAATTTTCACAGGTTACGGCATAATAGATTATGAAAAGAACGAACTGAAACATGTTGTTGCCGGTATCATAAAAGTTCCGGTTACAAAGGAAATGTCTCCGCGCTTAGAACTTATCTATTCCGAACTGAATAAATTAATAAAACGGTTTAAGCCGGACGAATTTGCTCTTGAGACTGCATTCTACGGAAAGAATGTTCAATCGGCTTTGAAAATCGGTTATGCACGCGGCGTTTCAATGCTCGTTGCTTCTCACAACGGAATGCCGGTAAAAGAATATTCTCCGCGCGAAATAAAAAAATCTATTGTGGGAAACGGTGCTTCTTCGAAGGAACAGGTTCAATTTATGATCGGGAAACTTCTTGCCATTCGTAAAACGAAAATGAAATTTGACGAAAGCGACGCACTGGCGGTTGCGATCTGTCATGCCTTCAAAATAAATTCTTTCTCTAAGAGAAGCCGAAACTGGAAAGAGTTTATCGAAAAAAATCCGGGGAGGGTGATCGGAAATTAAATTTTCGCTTGTAAATTTGCTGCGGATTTTCAAAATTTAGGTCATAAATCAATAATTCTCTCACTTATTAAGGGGGTTCCATGCGTACCTCAAACTTGTTTATTTCTACGCCGGTAGTTTTATTTTTATTAGCAGCATCGCTTCTTGCACAACCGGATTCTGTAAGTTACAAATCGCAGTTCCAATTTCATCTAGTGAATGGATACTCGCTATCTTATCTCAACTTTCTTTCCAATTCTTCTGCACTTCGCTACAAACTAGATTTTAATTTGTCTGTGAGAAAGGGGAACAGTGACGGCAGTAATTATTCTTTCTCCGGTAATTCTAATTATTCAAATTCGATTTCAGCCTCGAGTGAAAACAATTTCCAGAGTCTAAATTTTGCTGTGCAGTATTTATGGTATCCGTTGAATGAATCGGTGGTAAGAATATTTTTAGGTGCCGGTCCGCTTATTTCGTTCAACAGGAATTTTGGAAAAAACTATGAAGAACCAACTTATTATGATGGTTCCAAAAATTACAATTCGTACGAATCACTCCAATATTCATTTGGCATTGGTATTAACGGTACTGCCGGAGTCGAATGTTTTATAACAAGGCAACTTTCGTTTATTGGAGAATACGGAATTTCAGGAAGTTACAGTTGGACCACACAAAAAAATTCAAGCACATCGAGGTCAGCTAGTTCCATTTCGGGTTATACATACGAAAGTAACGCGAACGGATGGAATATTGGATTAGGAAACTTGAGACTTGGTGTTGCTTTCCGTTTCTAAAACCAGCCTTGCCTTTGGGAGCCGCAAAGTTTAGTTTGCAGAAAGCGAATTTAATTCTAAATTTTGCGGCAATCTTTCGTTTGCTTAATGCTAATTGTTAACTAAATACCCGGCAGTGATTGTAAAAATGATCGGCTATCTCCACGGAAAAATAATTTCTAAAAAGCCAACCAGGCTTCTGCTGGATATCGGTGGCGTTGGTTATGCTGTCAACATTTCCATCAATACTTTTGAAAAGCTTTCCGACAAAACAGAAGTATCTTTGTTTACACATCTACACGTGCGCGAAGACGCGATGGATCTTTATGGATTTTTCTCTGTTGCAGAAAAAGAAATGTTCGAGCTTCTGATTGGTGTCAGCGGTATCGGACCGAAATCCGCACAAACAATTTTATCGGGCATTCAAATTGATGATTTGAAAGAAGCACTGAAAACAGGAAATGTTTCTCGGCTGATTTCGATTCCCGGTATCGGAAGAAAAACTGCCGAGCGATTGATGATCGAATTGCGGGATAAGGTCGATTCGGTTTCGGAAACCGGAGAGACGACTATGCCCGGTGTTTCAACCGTTAGAACCGATGCTATTGCCGCGCTTGTCAATCTCGGTTATAATCAAAAAATTGCCGAACGTTCGATACGATCGATTACCGATAAGTCACCCAATATTTCAATCGAGGATTTGATTAAAGAAGCCTTGATGAATTTGAACTCTTGAAGACTGGAAGAACCACTTTATACGCAAGCTGGGTTTGTAATCTTTAAGTATGGTTACATTTACCGGCTAAGCTTCTTCAACATATTCATTTATAAGAAAGGTTTGAGTCTGTCCGAAAAATAATATTTTATAAAAAATGGAACGCGGATAACACAGACTATGACTAATTTTTTTGCCTTCATGTTGATTAATAAAATTTTCCTTTGCGGCAATCCGGTCGATTAGAAAAATTAATGTGTCCACATCTCTGCAGGAAATTCCAAAAGCGAAATTGTTTTATTCTTTGTAACCGAAATCTTTATGTTTTTAATTTTTAGAGGATCAAAATTTAGCCGCCAAATATTGCCCGTATTTTCTACAGCCACTTCTTTATCTATCACTTCCAGTTTTGAGCCGGGAGTAGTTTCAAACTCAATAAACTTATCCTTGCCGTCAATAAATGATTTTGAATTCAGCGCTACTGCAAACGGTGTTTTATTTTTCAGGAATTTATTGTATGAAACCATCGCTTCGACTTCAGTGCTGTCCGGGTTTAGCCCGCCGGGACCGAACATCATATTTTCAACGATGCTTCTTAGTGAATCATCTTTCATATCTGCAAAACTTTTACCGTAAGCAGAACCCTCGTCCCCGTGGCAGCGCGAACAATAATTCTTGAAGGCAGATACCGGCGGGATTGATAAATCAACAATTTTTCTTATCTGCGATTGAGCAGTTAAACCGGCGCTACAGAGCATCAGTACCGGTAATAAAGAAGCAACTATTTTCATTTTTTACTTCCAACATATTTAAGTCTGTAAATTGTATTCTGCTTATATCCGTCAACCGTTTGATTCCCGTCTTCACCGATAAGTAGTGTGCCGTCCGGCGCTTGCACAACATCCACAGGTCTGCCTAAAACTTTTTGATCTTTAGTTAAAAATTTTACATAAGGCAGCTCTCCGTAAGGATGCCCGTCTTCAAATAAGACTCTTGTAATCTGGTAGCCAACTTTTACTGAACTGTTCCATGAGCCGTGGTAGGCAACAAATGCGTCGCCTTTAATTTCTTTTGGAAATTGATTGCCGTCGTAGAACATCATTGCATTGGGCGCCCAATGAGCATGTATAGCCCACTCGGGCACAATTGTCTTTGCAGCAAGTTCGATTATATCCGGTCTCTTCAAATACTCGTAGCGGGGAACCCTGTAGCCAACAATAAACGGATGACCGTAAAATCCTCCTTCAACATACCTATTCATTTCATCGGGGGGATTATAATCTGTAATAGGCTGCATACCTCTTTTATCACCGACCTGCTGACCGAACCAATCACTGCCGTGATCCATTCCCCATATTTCGTCCGTGCCGGGTCTTACTACAAGTTTTTCTGTGTTGCGTATTCCGGAAGCAAAAAGTTTTTTATCCTTGCCTTCAAGATTGAAAGACCAAATTTTTTCTCTTTCGGTTTCGGTAGCGTCGTTTATGTTTCCCGGATCACCGATGCCCGTATAAAGGTTTCCTTTATGAATTAGTATAGGCCTCCACGAATGCCCTCCGCCGGAGGGAAGGCTGCCAGGCGCCATAACCGTTTCTCTTTCATCGGCAATGCCGTCTTTGTTTTTATCTTTCAATTTATAGATTGCGCCGTTCTCGGTGTACCACAAATAACCGTCGTACCAGCATACGCCGTAAACTGTATTTTCCGATTCATAAAATTGAGTAAGTGTTTCGAAGTAACCATCGCTGTCTTTATCCTTAGCTGCAATTATAACTTTGTTGGGCGTAGTGGTGTAGTAAAGAGTTCCGTCCGGTCCAAACGTCATGTGTCGCGGCGGAAGATCCGAAGTAACAGCAACGGATAATTGATAACCCTGCCGCACCCAAATCCCCGGATTAGTTTTCGGGGCTTTGCTTTGAGCGTTTAAATCAATGAATGCTGAAAAAATTAAAAATGAAAGAAGGAACAAAACGTCGGATCGGATTAATTTAGTTTTCATCGTGCACCTTTCAATCTGAATTAGAGTCTTAATCACTTTACAACATAATGTTTTTTGTACAAGTTCAGAAATTAAAATTATTGAAATGAACTTCTCAAAGCTAATTTTTACTGACATTTCTATCGAGTCGTATCTATGACATTTCTAAAGAGTTATTACATTGTTGCAGGTTCATTCAATTTGTTATTTGAGATTAAATTTTTGTTAATTAATTTGCACCGAATTTTAACTGACCTGACAGTGACAGATAAGCCGAAGAAAACAGAATTAGTACGGGGATTAAGTTTAACTGCCGCCGTAATGCTCGTTGTGGGTTCGATGATAGGTTCCGGCATTTTTAGAAAACCGGCAACAATGGCCGGCCAGCTCGGCTCTCCGGAACTTTTGATCATCGTTTGGATAGCTGCAGGCGCAATCACTTTTATCGGCGCTCTTTGCAACGCAGAAATTTCCGGTATGATAGGCGAGACGGGCGGTCAGTACATTTACTTCAGAAAAATGTATGGCGACTTCACTTCTTATCTTTACGGATGGTCAACTCTTTCTGTAATCCAAACCGGAAGCCAGGCAGCAATAGCATATGCTTTTGCAGAGTATGTTGGTTACTTCGTAAAATATCCGCACTTATCACGATCGCTACAAAACTTTGTCCTGCATATGCCTCTTGTCGGAGAGATTCATCCGTTTGTTGATTTCGGAACCAAAGTTGTTGCAATACTGTGCATTATTTTTCTTACCGGAGTAAATTATATTGGCGTGATAATTGGCGGCGCGGTTCAAACGGTTGTCTCTTACATAAAAATTATTGTCATCGTGTTGATTGCAGTTTTACTTTTGACATTTGGCAGCGGAAGCGTAATAAATATTTACACTCATTTTGCCATGCCTCACAAATCGTTAACAAATATGATAGCGGTTATAGGGTTATCTTTCTCCGGTGCTTTCTGGGCTTACGATGCATGGAACAATCTTACATTCGTTTCGGGCGAAGTCAAGAACCCGCGAAGAAACGTTCCGCTCGGTTTACTTTATGGAACTTTAGTTGTGATTGGCGTTTATGTTCTAACGAATATTGCATTTCTTTATGTGCTGCCGATAAACATAATGGCAAAATCACCTCTTGTAGCTGCGTCTGCCGCCGAAACAATCTTCGGTCAAAATGGTGCGGCGCTTATTTCACTTGTTGTAATTGTTTCAACATTTGGTGCGCTTAACGGAAGTATTCTTGCAACAGCGCGCGTTCCGTTTGCAATGTCGAGGGCAAATTTATTTTTCAAAAGTTTGGGTAAAATTCATCCGAAGTTTGGAACGCCGCATGTTTCTCTAAACATACTAAGCTTTTGGTCGTGTGTTCTTGTTCTCTCCGGTTCATTTGATACCATTACAGACTATGTAATGTTTGCATCGTGGTTGTTTTATATGATGGGTGCATTCGGCGTGCTGGTGCTTCGCAAAAAAATGCCGGACGTAAATCGTTCTTACAAAGTATGGGGCTACCCCTATACGCCAATTCTGTTTGTAGTTTTCGCATTCCTATTCCTGGTCAATTCGGTCGTATCCGATACTCAGAATGCAATGTTTGGTTTGATTCTTGTCTTTTCGGGGTTGCCATTTTATTTTTTCTGGAAATACAAAAAAAATTTCCGGGGCGGAATTTTTCATTCCAGAGTCTCACTTAAAAATCAGATAGAGAAAATAAACGATGGCACAAAACATCGAGAGGGTAATAATTCCCAGCGAAACATAAAGCAACAACATTAAAGGCGGTATTTTGACCAGAAGATTTGAATTGTTTTCTTTTGTTTTAAAGACCACGCTAAGCCCCCTTAATTTTCTTTACCAAATTTTTCTTCGTATCTCTGAATTGATTCTAAAATAATTCTGTAAGCTTCTTCTTTACCGACTATTTTTTCAACAACTACGTTTTTATGCTCGAGCTTTTTATAGTCTTCGAAAAATCTTTGAAGCTCAACCATCGAGTGAGGCGGCAGACTGCGCAAGTCATCGATATAATTTACCGATATGTCGTTGCTGGCAACCGCAATAATTTTTTCATCTTTCTCTTCGTTATCAACCATCGTCATCAAGCCGATCACTTTTGCTTCAATCAAACAGAGGGGGTCAACTTCAACCGAGCAAATTACCAGAATATCAAGCGGGTCCTCATCGTCACTTACGGTACGAGGTATGAATCCGTAATTTGCCGGATAATGAACGGCTGAAAATAAAACGCGGTCTAGCCGTAGCAGGCCGCTTTTTTTATCGAGCTCATATTTGGCTTTTGAGCCTTCGGGTATTTCAATAATGGCGTTCACTACGGCGGGAACGTTGCTACCGTAACTTACGTCGTGCCATGGATTGAAGTACTTAACTGTTTTATTTTCAATCATCGTGATTTAAAATTTTTCTTTTCCTATCGCCGCCGTTGTAAATTAATCTGCGCTCAGCCTTCGTAAACCTTTCTTTGCAATTTCACTTTTTGGATTCAGTTTTAGAACTGCCTTATACCATTTGATTGCTTCGTCAAAATTTTGCAGCTGATGATAACTAACCGCTATCATTTCGGTTGTGCCGGCGTCGCCGGGTTTATATTGAAGAACTTTTTTCAAATAAGGAATAGCCGCGTTATAATTTTGTTTATCGAATGCACGTCTGCCCAAAAAGAAAGTAGCTACAAACACTTCATCTTTGTACTGTTTTTCCTTTCCCGCAGCAAGGCGTAATACATTGATAAATTGATCTGCCGCCTGTTCGGTTGAATCCATTTTCATGTAGGTTTGAGCAAGCCAATAAGTTGTAACAAAAGTAGTATCTACCAGACTTTTAGCTTTTTTAAATGCGTGTCTTGCTTCGTCATACTGTCCGTCTGCAAATGCTGCAAACCCCATGTAACGGCAGGCAGGTTCATAAGTAGAATCGACATTGATTTTAGCTTTGTAATATTTTATTGCAAGTGCATTCTGCTTGTTTCTAAAGTAAGTGTTTGCCATTTCCATAAAAAGTCCGGATTGAGTACTGTCCTTTTTCACAACTTTCTCAAAATATTTTATGGCAAGAGAATCTTCCTGAAGGTTCTGAAATGCGTATCCGGCATTTTTAAGCTCGCTTATACTCATTTGAGAATCCGGGATTTCACTGTAATACTTAGTCGATTCCCTAAAATATTCCCGTGCTTTTGCTGCAAGAGAATCCGCCTTGCCTGAAGTAGTTCCGCCGGAATGATTTCTTGTTAGAATTACTGCAAGAGCATATGATGAAATTGCAGCATCTTTTTTCAGTTGTCTATCATCCGGATATTTCTTTAATCCTTCAACCGAATACAGATGTGCCTTTTCATAATTGTTCGTTTCCAGAAAAGCTTTGGTCAATCTTTCATACGCTTCTTTCGTCTGATCAATTGCGATATATTTTTCATAAAGCACTGCGGCGTCTGCATACATCTTTGCCTGGTAAAGAATTGATGCAGCATCGACATATGCTTTTGCATTCTTTGGGTCGATCGTGATTATTTTCAAATATTTATTTACAGCGTCAGTCCATCTTTTTTGTTTGACCAAAAGTTCTGCAGACTTAAATTTCAGCGGTACGTCGAGTGAATCGATTGTTTCTGCCTCGGAATAATTTGTGAGGGCAAGTTCCGCGACATTCATTTTTGCATATGCATCTCCAAAGTATTCGTAAAGACGTTTATCAACAATATTTTTTTCGCGCAATTGAATTAAGAGTTTGAGAGCTTCGCCAGGAGATTCATTATCAAGAACTTCTTTCGTAATAGTTAATGCTTTATTATAGTCTTTGTCTTTCATCGCTTTTTCTGCATTGCCAACCTTGCTTTGAGCAAATACATTGAAAAGCATTACGAAATAAATTCCAAAAAGTGTAAGGGCTGTTCTTTTCATTTTTACCGCCGATTTAGTTCAACCATTTTTACCGGAACCGTAGCCGGCCCCAAATTATGTTTCGAAACAATTTTTTGACCTTTGTAACTGGTCAAAAACGTTGCAAAGCCGGAAGCTAAACCGATTCCGGCTTCATTTATTAATATTGATGTCGCTCGTATTAAAGGATAAGTCTGGCTAACAAGATAAGCCACGTACGGCTTATAATACAATATGTCATCCTTGCTTCTCGTTATACCGACTTCCAGAATTTTTACCCCCTCAACATTTTCTAAAGTGTTCAAACCTACAAATCCCAAACTTTTTCGTGTAGATTTAACTTTTTCGATAACCTCTTTTTCGCTTTTAACTATCGAGACCTTTTGCGGTTCCTTGTTCTCTAGTACACTTGTTTTCAGATATTCGTAAATGCCGGAATTAGGCTCCGGTACAAACACTTTGAAACCTATCGTTTGCCCGGCAAGTATTTTTTTTATATCATCCAGTGTTACATTTTCTTTCGATTCATTATCGGCTACAATAGGTACAACAGCATCGTAGCAAAACTTAAAAGCACGCGCGCCAGATTTTGTTTTTTCATAATAGGTTCTCTCTTCGTCATTTAAAACTCTAGAGCTGATGAAAAGTGTTGCTTCGCCGTTCAGAACATTTGCAATTCCCTCTCTTGCTTTAACCGTTACTAACTCGATTTTGCTTTTGGGATAAAGCGTAACAAATGTATCCCTTTCTGCCTTTACCACGTTATAAATGGATTCATCAACATAACATTTCAAAGAGCCCCGGATGGGCGAAAGTTCTTTTTCTTTGCATCCGAAAAAGAGCAAAAGTGGAGCAGAAAAAGAGAGCAACAATATTTTTCTAAATCTCTTCGTCATTCCGTTTGTTCTTGAATAACGTCGATATAATTCTGAATATGCCGTATAAAATAAGAACTACCCCCATCATTACCTTAAACTGAACAGGTAAGTATGAGGGCATTAAGTTCGTAAAAAATATTCCTAACCCAAGTAAAACAAAAACTGTTCCGGCAGCATAGCCGATGTACATCATTACTTTTTGCATTACTGCTGATCGGCAAGAGTAAAGCGGTACGGTAAAACAATCCACACTGCAATCGGGTGATTGTTTTGAAGAGCCGGAGTGAATGCCGATTTCATTGCCGCACCGATAGCAGCTTGATTGAATAATTCGGAATCCGACTTAATTACTACCGCTTTCTTCGGTCGGCCTTCTTTATCGATCAACACTTTTACCAGCACTTTACCGGTGATACCGGCACGTTTTGCAATTTCAGGATAATCAGGTCTTCCGGGAACAACCATTTCCGGAAATTTTTCAACAGCAACAAAAGCGTTCATATCCGGGTCTTCGTCTTTGGGCTGTTCAATTTTAATATCCTGGGTTATTTGAGCGCCGGCTCCAATATCATTTCCTAAGGCAGGCGCTGCCTGTTTACTCATTTCTTGTTGTGTTGCAATTGTCTGTTCCGGCGGCGCTTGTTCATCCGGAACAGGAACAGGAACACCAACAGTAGGCGGCGTAACCTGAGCGGCAAGAGCAATTTGAGGCGGAGCCTCGTTTGCAATTGACGGAGGCGGACCGAGTTCACTGTATTTCAGCATTCTTACCGTTGGTATATTATCGGCATCTTCTTTGGTCATGGCTTGATAAAAATAATAAGATCCGATACCAAGCAGGTGGAGAAAAATTGCAATTGCCAACCCAACGGCATAATTTCTGGGGTAGAGTTTTTTTAATTCAAACGCTCCGTAAACCCCTTCGTTCTTTACTGCTATTGTTTGTGACATTTGTTCTCTCCGGACTTAAATTGTAGCTTTAGACATTTCTTTTTTATCGATATCTGTCATTGGAGCCAGGGAATATCTGTTTAAATTAGTTTGGTTCAGGGCATCAATTATATCAATCATTGCATGGTATTTGCTTTTACGATCAATCTTAACCAACACTACATATTTCGGATTTTCCTTTTGCTTATCCTGCAAAAGTTTAGTCAAATCGGAAAATTTAAATTTATGAGGAAGTTCAAACCCAATGCTCCAATACATCTCCAAATTTTCATCACATCGAAGCGTAAGTAAATTTGATTCAGCCATTTTTACCTGAGCTTTGGGGTCAGGAGGAAGATTTATTTCGAGTGTTTGTGGCTTACGAAAGACTGTTGTTAACATAAAAAATGTTAAAAGTAAAAACGCAACGTCTACCAAAGGGGTCATGTCAATACGAATTGCCACTCTCTTTTTTGGTTTCCGTTTACCTTTTTTCTTTCTGTGTCCGCCAGTCTCGCCGCCAACATCTGCACCGGCCATATTAAACTCCTATATTAACTTTTTTTATCAACTTTGAAATTTGTTACCATATTGAATCTGGTAATTTGTACTTTTTGAAGAAGATCAATCAAATCCGAAATGACACCATACTCTGCATCGGCATCCGACTTAATAATAGTAATAAGTTTTGGGTTGGAAATTCTTGCTTTGATAAGCATATCGCCCAATCCTTCCAGCTTAACTTCGACGGCTTGACGTAGCCTGTTTGCCTGACCGAACATCCGCTCCATCATAATAGCCGAATCGAAACCAAGATACAGCTTTCCATCCTTGCCGATGTTGATTGTCATGGTGTTAGATTCCGGAAGTTTAATCTCCGAATGTGAAAGCGGCAAAGCTATCTCAACTTCTTCCGGTGGTTTAAACTGTGTTGTTAACATGAAGAAGGTGAGAAGCAAAAATGCCACGTCTACCAACGGAGTCATGTCTATACGAATAGCGACTCTTTTCTTTTTAATGCGCGGCATTAATTACCTCACTTTTCTTTTAATAATTGCATTACGTTATAGTTAGCTTCATCTATCTGGAAAGTAAAATTATCTACTTTGTTAACGAAGAAGTTGTAAGCAACTATGCCAAGAATAGCGGCAAACAAACCGCCGGCGGTATTGATCAACGCTTCGGAAATACCGGTTGCAAGAGAAATAGCATCCGGCGCACCGGCTTGTGCTAGAGCTTTGAACGCACGGATCATTCCTATAACCGTTCCAAGAAGACCAACCATTGTAGCAATAGAAGCTATGGTTGAAAGTGCAATTAAGTTCTTTTCCAGAAGCGGTGTTTCCAGCATCATTGTTTCTTCAACAGCGCGTTGAACTTCGACTAATTGTTTTTCATGATCAACTGTGGATTTGCTTGCAGTAACTTCTTGAAAACGTGTTAAGGCAGCTTTCAAAACGTTTGCAACAGATCCTCTTTGTGAATCGCAAGATTTAATAGCAAAATCTATCTGTCCGCCTCTAATTTCATCAACAACTTTCTTGAAGAATTTTGGGATTGCCTGTTTACCGGCGGCTTTTTTAAGAGTAAGCGCTCTTTCGATAATGATTGCAAAAACCATGATGGAAAGGCAGATCAAAAGTGATACAAGCGGACCACCAACGAAAACCATTCCCATTAGATTGATTGGAACTTCACGTGCGGCATCTTTAAAGTTTGTCGGGTTGCCAAGACCGAATTCATAGATGCCTATAGAGATAACTAATGCCAGGAAAAAGAGAATAACAATAAAAGCAGATTGTTTCATTTTACACTCCTTTAAATAAGGTTGATTAAGTTACTTATATTAGAGACAACTTGTGTGCCGTAATTTAGCAGTCGTAAATACTTTTTTTCCCTTGTAAAATCAAGCTTTTTTCTTACTACCCTTTCTGTTTTTTACCGAACGAATTCTAAAATGAAATAGCCTTATTGCATTTTGCAATGCGTTCAAAATATTTGAAAAAAATATCAATTACAAATTCAAAAAGTGAAATTGCGGATTGCAATTTTCAAGTTAAGAAATTCTAACTAACAGCAAATTTTATAACTTGATTCATTTATTATTTGAATATGGATCAAGTCGGTTTTATTTTTAACCTGTCAAACAAAACTATTTAAATGAAAAAAGTCTTTCTGATAATTATTTTTTTCTTTTCAACTCTTTTTGCTCAATCGAAACTTCTCATATATATGGATTTGAACCAAACCGATCATCTCAAAGCTTACGGTATTACGTTTAATGCGCTCAAAGAAGGAAACACCGCGGATTGGCTACTTAATTATCGCGGCGGATCGTTTATGCTCAATTATTCAGATCAGCTTGCGATGCGTTGCAGAATAAAAGGAGTTGCATTTCAGCCGCTGTCAAACGAAGAAGCGGCAAAAATTTATGCGTTTGTTCAAAGCGAAGATCAAAATATGGATGTTGTCCGTCTTGAAAAAGCTCCTCGAATTGCAGTTTACGTTCCACCGGGATTTCAGCCGTGGGATGATGCTGTAACACTGGCTCTGGACTATGCCGAAATCAGTTACGATAAAATTTGGGTCGAACAAATTTTGCGCGGCGATCTGGAAAAGTATGATTGGCTCCACCTTCATCACGAAGATTTTACGGGACAGTACGGAAAATTCTTCGGCTCTTTCAGCGGTGCGCAATGGTACATTGAACAACAGATGTTGTATGAAAAAGAAGCTAAGCGGCTCGGTTTCAAAAAAGTTTCCGAAATGGAAAAAGCTGTAGTGAGAACAATCAAAAATTATGTTGGTCAAGGCGGATTTCTCTTTGCAATGTGTTCGGCAACAGATTCATTCGATATAGCACTGGCTGCACAGAATGTAGACATCGCTGACAAAATGTACGATGGTGATCCGCCGGACCCGGATGCAAAAAACAAATTGGATTTCTCTCAAACATTCGCATTTACAAATATCAAACTTGAGATGAACCCGCTTGTTTATGAATACAGCGACATTGATGTTCAGCCTGCCGAAGTCGGTGATCAGAAGAACGATTATTTTACATTGTTCGATTTTTCCGCTAAGTACGATCCCGTTCCAACAATGCTTACGCAAGATCATGTGAATATGATTCATGGATTCATGGGTCAAACAACTATGTTTCATAAAAAATTGATAAAAAGTTCTGTAACAATTCTTGCCGAACGCTCCGGAACGGATCAAGTAAGATATATTCATGGAAATTACGGACGTGGCACATGGACATTTTACGGCGGACACGATCCCGAAGATTATCAGCACGCAGTTGGAGATCCGCCAACGGATTTAAGCCTTTTCAAAAATTCACCCGGCTACCGGCTGATTCTTAACAATGTTCTTTTCCCGGCGGCAAAAAAGAAAGAACAGAAAACGTAGCTGGCTTCTGGATACTTGATGCTGGCAATTTGATACCGGATACAGATTTCTAAATTTTGAAATCATTATCTTAAAAGTTGAATAAACAGTTCAGGAAAAACACATAAGTCCGCATCCATTTTTAAGAATCTTTATCTAACGAGGTAGGATGAAATATTTAAGCATCAAAAACAGTACTGAAAAAATTCAGATAGGAAAAATGGTTTGCGTTGGTCGCAATTACGCAGCGCACGCAAAAGAACTCGGCAACGACGTACCGGAATTTCCGATCATTTTTTTAAAACCGGCATCGAACGTAATCTTTTCGGGCGAGTCGGTTGTGCATCCTTCATACTCAAACGATCTTCAGCATGAAGTTGAATTAGTTCTTTACATAGGCGAAAATGCTAAGGATGCGGATTATGCAACTGCAGAAAAAACCATTCACGGTTACACAATCGGACTTGACATGACGTTGCGCGATCTTCAAAATGAATTCCGCAAAAAAGGCGACCCGTGGACGCTCGCAAAATGCTTTGACACCGCTGCAGTTCTTACCGATATTGTTTTGAAAAAAGATTACAAGCTTCGCGGCGATGAAAAAATTTCACTATCTGTAAACGGCAACGAAAGACAAAACTCGTCGATTAAAAACATGATCTTTTCACCGGTCGAAATTGTAAAGTTCATTTCAGCAAAACTGACTCTCGAGAAAGGCGATCTGATTTTCACCGGAACGCCGGAAGGCGTTGGACGCGTGGTGCCAGGAGACATGATAGAAGCTTCGCTGGAAAATATCGGGTCTATTAAAACACAAATAAAATAAATGAATTGCGATAAAGCTTACATTGTTGCTTTTACTGTTCAACTGTCTTGACACGCATTTATCACCTTCTCCTTCCAAAACTTTTAAAAAAGCTTTGCGTTCAACAGGATAATGTTGTAAATGCTCTTTAGCGAATCATTTGTTTTTCGGACTATCTTTCTCAATTGTACGTCATCAAGAAAGCGTATTCCTTTGCATAGTTCAGCATCTGCTTCGTGAAATCGCCCGGGCATTCAATCTTCACATCAATAATTTTATTGTCGTTAACAACCGGAATGAGAACCGGATTAATAAAACCGGCGTACGGGGCTATGTTTAATTTCTTATAGCGCACTAAAACTTCCTTGTGAATTTCCGTATCGACTTTCACGCCGTAGGTTTCAATCAGATTTTTTCCGACGTTGTAATCGCCTTCCGATTTAATTCTTTGAATCTCGCGCAGCAATTCTCCGAACAACGTTCTCAACTTGCCGTAATCGTTAATCACAAAATATGTTTTCCCGTCTCTAACTTTTTTCTCTATGACTTTATTGTTCATTCCTTTTTCATAAGCCCATTTTGCAACCATCTGGCGGTTGCGCATGTGTGCTTCTTCAACATTTTCTCCGGGCTGAATTCTTGCAAGCTGAACAACCAAACCGTTGCGTATATACTGATCATAAGCAGCTTTGCCGACTTCAAGCGACGGCATGACGCCGATATCAACCAGTTTCCGATCCATGATATAATAAAGTGCAACCAAATCCGCACGGGCTTCTTCCAAAGTTGACGCATAATTTTTCAATGTTTCGTTCGGGGTGCCCACACCGGGATTCAGCTGCACCGATGCATGACCGATAACCTCGTGCATATCAGTGTGAAGATCGCTGCCCAGAGCACAGTATTTTTTTGCGCGTTCAACTTCTTCTTTTGAATCAGCGAATTCTTACAAAAATCCGCTTGT
>CAZQQC010000055.1:0-18190 GCA_964595365.1 uncultured Melioribacter sp. | reverse complement strand
ATCTTAGTTATGCTGATTACTTATTCATTCTCATCCGCCGAAGATTATAAAGTCGGCGAAATTTATTATGGGTTTAAGCTGCTTGAAAAGCGTTTTGTCAAAGAAGTTAACGCAGAATGTTTGTACTTCGAACACGTCAGAAGCGGGGCTCGATTGTTCAAGATTGCAGCTACCGATCCAAACAAAACATTCAGCATTGCGTTCAAGACAGATCCGGAATCCGACTGCGGAACACCGCACATCATGGAACACTCCGTTCTGAACGGCTCAAAAAATTTTCCGGTCAAAAGTCCTTTTGATATATTAATGAAAGGTTCTCTGAGTACGTTTCTTAACGCTTTTACAGGAGACGACATGACTTGCTATCCGTTCGCAAGCATGAACGACAAAGACTATTTCAACCTTATGCACGTGTACATGGATGCCGTTTTTAACCCGTTGATTTATAACGACCCGCGAATCTTAAAGCAAGAAGGCTGGCATTATGAGCTGGAAAAACCTGACGGTCCCATTTCTTACAAAGGTGTTGTGTACAATGAAATGAAGGGCGCTTTTTCAAGTCCAACGCGTGAATTGGGTTACCAGGTAAACAAAAATTTATTTCCGGGTAACGGTTACAGGTTTTCTTCCGGCGGTTATCCTTCTGCAATTCCAAAGTTGACATACAACATGTTCCTGGATTATCACAAACGTTACTATCATCCATCAAACAGTTACATTATGCTTTACGGCAATGGCGACCTGGATAAAGAGTTGACTTTTATCGACGGGGAATATTTATCAAAATATGATAAAGCTAAGCAACCAGAAAATTTTCCTCTCGAAAAGCCGTTCAAAAAAATGAAAGAGGTTAATGCGTTTTATCCTGTAACCGAAGGAAGCAAAACCGAAAATCAAACTTACCTTTCGTTGAATTTTGTTGCCGGTTTGAACATAGACAGAGCAACAACAATGGCGCTGAATATTTTAGCGGATGTTTTAGTTAATCAAGAAGCCGGTCCGGTTCGTCTCGCTTTGCAAAAAGCGGGAGTCGGTCAGGAAGTACACGCATCGGTAGATGAACTCCGTCAGAATGTTTTTCAAATCATGGTACAAAATGCAAATCCATCGGACAAGGAAAAATTCCACACGATCGTAATGAACACGCTAAGAGATGTTTTTAAGAACAGACTTGATAAAAAAGCAGTAGAAGGAACGATTAACCGATCCGAGTTTATGCTGCGCGAAGGCAACGATGCTCAAAAAGGAATTACTTACAATTTCCAAATTCTTCCCGGCTGGTTTTTTGCAAATGATCCTTACTTAACTTTAGAATGGGAAAAACCTCTGGCAAAAGTAAAGACAGCGCTTGATACAAATTACCTCGAAACAATTGTTCAGCAATACATCATCAATAACCCCCATTCTCTTCTTCTCGTATTAACGCCAAAGGCAGGTTTGGAAAAAGAAAATACAGAGAAGATGGAAAAAGAATTACAGACTTACGAAAAATCTCTTTCTGAAAAAGCAAAAGAAGAGTTAGTAAAAGGCACTCGAGATTTAATAGCTTATCAGAAGCGCGAAGACACGTCCGAAGCGCTTGCGGCAATTCCACTTCTGGAAAGAAAAGACATCAATGCACAGGCTGCATATTATAAAGTAAAACCCTTTACTGTTGCAGAGGTGCCAGTTCTGCATTACGAGGATTTTACAAACAATGTTATTTATGTGAGATTAATGTTTGATGCGCGTGTTTTACCTGCCGAGCTGATTCCGTTCGCCGGGCTTTTAACCGAAGTTCTCGGAAGCCAGAACACGCTGAACTATTCGTTCGGCGATCTTGATAATGCGCTTAATATTTACACCGGCGGATTCAGTTCGTTCTTGAATGCGTATATTGAAAATCAAAATGATGCAGAGATGCTGCCGAAGTTTGTCGTTAATTCAAAGGTGATGAACACAAAACTAAACAAATTGTTTGAGCTGACAGGCGAAATTCTAAATAACACAAAATATGAAGATGTAGACCGGCTGAAAGCAATCGTCATGCGTCTTCAAGCACGATTGGATGCGCAGGTAAAGCAGAACGGTTTCGGATTTGCACGAACGCGACTCGCATCCTACTTTGAAAATACAGGAATATTTAACGAGCTTATCGGCGGTTTCGAATATTATTGGTTTGTTTCCAATCTCGTAAAAAACTTTGACGCAAAATCGAAAGAGACAGTTGATAATTTGAAGAAAGCTGCTTCACTGCTTTTCAACAAAAATAATTTAATAGCTTCCGTAACATGCAACGGCAACGACTACCCGGTTTTTCTGCAAGAGTTAGCAAGGTACGTTCAAACAATTCCTGCTCATCCGGTTGAACATCAAACCTGGAAATTCAACCCGGAGAAAAAGGATGAAGGATTTTTAGCTGCATCAAAAGTTCAGTATGTAATTCAAGGTTATGACTTTAAAAAGCTCGGTTACACCTGGGATGGAAAAATGTATGTACTGAGTCAGATCCTATCAACCGACTGGCTGCAAAATAGAATAAGGGTTATCGGCGGCGCTTACGGTGGATTTTGTACTTTCTCTCCTTCGGGCACTGTATATTTCAGCTCTTACCGCGATCCTAATCTGAAAGAAACTTTGGCAAACTACAATGCGATTCCGGATTACCTCGACAAGCTAGAGGTGGATGACAAAGAAATGACGCGATACATTATCGGAACCATTTCGAATTTAGATAGCCCATTAACACCATCGCAAAAGGGAAACGTTGCGGTTCGCTACTATCTAGAAAAAACAAAACAGGAAGACGTTCAACGCGATCGCGATGCAGTTTTGAATGTAACCGTTCAGGATATCAAGGCATTCAAGAAAATGGTTACAGATGTACTAGATCAAAAAGCATTTTGTGTTTATGGCAACGAAGAAAAATTGAAAGATGCAAAAGACATTTTCGGTAAACTCGAACCGATAAGTAAATAAATCGGCACGCCAACAACTTTCCAGAATTTCACCGCCTTACTGTTGTAAAACTATGAGGCGGTTTTTTATTTCTTCAATTGACTTTCTATTGCCGGTTGAATACTTTTGAATACAAAAGAATGAAAAAAATCCGAGAGGAATTAAAATGTCGAAGACGGTTACACTAAGACTAAGCGACGACAACTACAAAATTTTTAGAAAGTTAGCCGATAGGGATAATAGACCAATCTCAAATTTTATTGAGACAACCGTAAAAAAATATATTGAGCATAACATTCATGTTGATGAATATGAAATGGAAGAGATTCGGAACAATTCAGCGCTCAATAAAAGCATAAAACGCGGTTTATCGGATGCAAAATTAAAAAAGGGGCGGTTCGTTGAGTAGCTATCGCATATTCGAAACCAATGAATTCCAGGACAAACTTATAAAAATCACACTTCGCGACAGAATCTTCATCAAACAAAAACTCATCTCGCACGTTTATCCACAACTGAGGGACGAACCGTATTTCGGAAAAAATATCAGAAAGTTGGTTGATTACAAACCGGAAACGTGGCGCTACCGAATCGGTAAATACAGGGTGTTTTATATGATCGCTGAAGAGAAAAAAATTATTTTCCTTCTTTCTATCGATATAAGAAAGGAGGCATATTAAGAACAGCGTAGTATAAATCCGCATGAGTAAACCCGCAAACAAAATTATTGATTATCCCGAAAGCGCAAACCCATCAAGAATTTTTTATATTTGCCCTCAATTATTTCAAAACTCAGAGCTGTAGATGCATCCAAAAAATCTTGCAGATATTCCGAAAGCATACAACCCGAAAGACATTGAGGATAAATGGTACAAGTACTGGTACGATCACAATCTTTATCATTCGGAAGTTGACGGAAATAAAATTCCCTACACGATTGTCATTCCACCACCAAATATAACCGGAATACTTCACATCGGTCACATTCTCAACAATACACTGCAGGATATTTACATCCGTTACAAACGGATGAAAGGTTTAAACGCATGCTGGGTACCCGGAATTGACCATGCATCTATTGCAACCGAAGCAAAAGTAGTTGCAATGCTGAAGGAAAAAGGAATAAGCAAAGACAATATTTCCCGCGAAGATTTTTTTAGATACTGCTATGATTGGAAAGAGAAGTACGGCGGAATAATTTTTCAGCAGCTAAGAAAACTTGGCGTAAGCTGCGATTGGCAGCGCGAACGTTTTACAATGGATGTTCCATACTATAAAAAAGTAGTTGAAGCATTTGTGGCGCTTTACAAAGAAGGATTAATCTATCACGGCTACAGAATGGTTAATTGGGACCCCGCATCAAAATCTGCGATCAGTGATGAAGAAGTCTTTTACAAAGAAGTCCATGGCAAGCTCTGGTTTTTGAAATATCCTATCAAAGATTCCAACAAGTTTGTGATTGTTGCAACCACAAGACCCGAAACTATGCTCGGCGATACCGGCGTTGCAGTTAATCCGGATGACGAACGGTACAAACATCTCGTAGGCAAAAAAATTATTCTTCCTATCGTTGGTAGAGAAATTCCTTTGTTTGCGGATGAATATGTTGACAAAGAATTCGGAACCGGCACTGTTAAGGTTACACCCGCTCACGATGTTAACGACTATGAGATGGGGCTCCGCCACAATCTTGAAATTGTGAACATCTTCAATGAAGATGCCACTACCAATGGAAACGTACCGGCAGAGTTTCAGAAAATGGACAGATACGATGTTCGCGAAAAAGTGGTGGAAAGACTCGAAGAACTCGGCTTACTTCATAAAGTGGAAACTTATGCAAACAAAGTTGGTTACTCGCAGCGCGGTAATGTTCCCATCGAGCCGTATCTTTCAGAACAATGGTTTATGAAGATGGATCAACTTTCCAAACCGGCTTTGCAGGTTGTGCTTGATGGAAAAATAAATTTTCATCCCGAACATTGGACAAAAACTTACGAACACTGGATGGCGAACATCCGCGATTGGTGCATCTCGCGCCAGTTGTGGTGGGGTCACCGAATTCCCGTCTGGTATCATGCAGAAACTCATGAGGTCTATTGCGAAGTGGAACCGCCGGAAGACGTTGGAAACTGGTATCAAGAAGACGATGTGCTCGATACATGGGCATCGAGCTGGCTTTGGGCTCAAGATGTTTTCACGAATGAGCGTGATCAAAACTACTATTATCCTACCGATCTTCTTGTTACAGCGCCGGATATTATTTTCTTCTGGGTAGCGAGAATGATTATGGCTGGAATGCATTTCAAAAATGAAATTCCTTTCAAGGATGTTTACTTCACCAGCACAGTGCGCGATTTGCAAGGAAGAAAAATGAGCAAGTCGCTCGGCAATTCCCCCGATCCGCTTGATTTAATTGAAGAATACGGAGGCGATGCATTGAGATTTACAATGACTTACATTTCACCTCTCGGGCAGGATGTTATGTTCAGCCAGGAGAAGTGCGAAATCGGAAGAAACTTTGCAAATAAGATCTGGAATGCGGGGAGGTTTCTCCTTATAAATGCCCAAAACATAAAACTCGATTCGGAACTCAAAGACAAGCACATTGATTTCACAGACAGATGGATTATGTCGCGGTTTCAATCAACGATAAAAGAGTTTAATGATTCTCTCGATAAATTTGAAGTTAACAATGCATCAAAAATTGTTTACGCCTACGTGTGGAATGATTTCTGCGATTGGTATGTCGAACTTTCAAAGCAAAGATTATATCAGGGCAGCGAAGAAGAAAAATCTGCTGTTTTAACCCGCGCAATTTCTTTATACGAAGAGATGCTGAAACTTGTTCATCCGTTCATGCCTTTCATCACGGAAGAAATCTGGCAGCTTTTGGACGAAAGGAAAAACGGCGAGAGTATTTCTGTTTCAGATTTTCCAAAATACAACGAGAAATTAATAGACAAAAATGCAGAAAAAGAAATTGCGTTTGTTCAAGATGTTGTTACTGCAATCAGAAACATTCGTGGCGAAATGAATTTGCCTCCATCAAAATTAATCAACGTTTTTCTGAAGACAGATAAAATTACCGAAGAACAGTCTTGCTACATTAAAAATTTGGCAAAGATCGGTGAACTAAAAGTTGATGCACAACTTTCCAAACCGAAAGCAAGTGCATCGGCTGTAGTAAAGGGGTGCGACATATTTATCCCGCTCGAAGGATTAATTGATCTAAACGTAGAGCGCGCGAGAATCGAAAAAGAAATTGCCCGCATCTCGACGTTGCTCGATGCGGCAAATAAGAAGCTTTCCAACGAAGGATTCGTTGCCAAGGCTCCGGTGGATGTGGTAGAACGCGAAAAGACAAAGATGAACGACTGGGAAAAAGCGCTGGAAAAGTTAAAAGCTATTCTCACAGATTTAAACTGATCTCTCAATTTTTTTCTTGACTCTTCCCTTGGGGAAGTCTGTGTATTTCGTTTGTAAGTGCGCGCAAACTTATAACAACAAACGGGATCAAAATGAAATTTAGTATCGGTGAATTTTCTCGGATTACTTCTCTCTCAATTAAATCGCTGCGGCTTTATCACGAAAAGGAAATCCAAACAATTATCTAACCGAGATCCAATACATGATTGAAGGATAATAATTTGCCCCTCCGTACCTTCGATTTTAAAAACAATCTTAGGTACGGATTATTTTTTCTGATCTTGCCTTTACCTTTAATCTGCAATCAATTATATTATGAACGAATGTTCATTATGATTTTCGGAAATGAAGCTGCAGAGCACAAAACAAAGAATTCTTGATGCATCGTTAGATTTCTTTTCCAAACACGGTTATTCGGGCGCATCAATTAGACAGATAGCACGCGAAGTTGGAATCCGCGAAAGCGCAATTTACAATCACTATAAATCCAAAGAAGAAATATTCAACGCTATACTTAATGAGTTCAAATCAAGAACAATCACAACAAAAATTTTGAGCGACGATTTGCTTGACGATCTTGTGAACCCGGAAAAATTTTTAAAGAACTTTGCCGCCAAATTAATAGATCACTGGAACAATCCCGAAGAAAGAAAATTCATCCGCTTGCTTTTGATGGAACAGTTTACCAAAATTGGTTCACTCGAATTATCCGTTACGGAACATCTGACGGAATTACGTTCTATCTGTAGAATGATTTTCGGCGAGATGACGAGGCACGGAGTGATAAAAAGAATAGATCCGGAACTACTTGCCGAAGAATTTACGGCTCAATTGTTTTTCATAAGAACTGAATTGCTTTCCAGCGACAACACGGATAAATTAAAATTTGTCCAAGAGAAAGTCGGTCGTCATGTTGAATTCTTCTGGAATGGGATTAAAGCTTAACTCTGCCATAAATTGAAGATTGAATATTGAAAAATCCGTCTTCTAAAAAGAAGCGCGCAGCTTCCCAGAATGATCTCTTGAAACGGTTAAATTCTTTCGAAGAGATAACGCAGAAAATCTTTATTAAGAAACCGCTTGAAAAATTGCTCAACGAAATTATATTAACCGGTAAAACGCTGCTGAATGCCGAAGCGGGTTCTCTTTTTCTTTACGACAACAAAACTTTGTTTCTCGTTGCCGGCGTCACCGGTAAAAGCATTCCCGCCGCATTAATAGTTTCTACTGTTTATTCTTTCCTCCGGGCGTATTTGACATTGAACATGCAAAATTTCGAATTGGTACAATTTGTAGAATTGTTAAACAGGTTCTTGATACAATCGACCGGCTCAGATAAATTTGTAACTGCATGGTTCGGGCTATATGATCATTCGTCCAAAACAATGAAAAGTATTAATGCTGGGCAGTATAGAATTGCCATATAATTTTGAAACTATTGAAATGAACAAGAATAACCTGCTAATTTTTTATACAGATGGAATTTATTGAGGTAATGAACTAGCGGAGGGAAGAATTCGGCAAGGAAAGACGCGGGAATATTTTGTTTAACAATAAAGGTGAGTCAGTAGAATACATTTCATTTACAATACTAAACGAAATAAAAAAATACTGTGGAAAAGCAGAACAAAGAGATGATATAACACTGGGAATAATCAGGGTAAAATAAAATGCTAAACAGAGAGCCAAACAAACAAGACATTCTCGATGCTCATAGAAAAATCCGAAGCTATGTACATCATACTCCTATTTTTTCTTCGCGTTTAATTAACGTTATGCTGGAATGCAAAATTTATTATAAGTGCGAGAACTTCCAGCGTGTGGGTGCATTCAAAATTAGGGGGGTGTCGAACGCCTTACTTTCATTAGATTATAAAACTCTTTTAAAGGGCGTGGCTACGCATTCGTCGGGAAATCATGCCGCTGCATTATCTTTTGCTGCAAGCATGAGAGGAATTCCGGCTTATATTGTAATGCCCCGCACTGCATCGCAGGTCAAGAAAAATGCCGTCAAAGAATACAGGGGCAAAATAATTGAGTGCGAACCTACTCTTCAATCGCGCGAAGAAACTTTGGAAAAAGTAACCGGTGAAACAGGAGCTTATCTTATTCATCCTTACGATAACTATTCAATTATAGCAGGGCAGGCTACGGCAGCAAAAGAAATGTTTGAAGAGGTTACGGATTTGGACTACATAATTACTCCTGTTGGCGGAGGTGGTTTATTGAGCGGAACATGCTTGAGCACAAAATATTTTTCTCCGTCTACTAAAGTGATTGGTGCAGAGCCGAAAGGCGCAGACGATGCTTATAAATCCATGCGGGATGGGGTTATTTGCCCCTCGGTAAATCCAAATACTATTTGCGACGGCTTGCTTGCACAGCTTAGCGAAAAAACTTTTTCTATAATCAAAAATAACGTTTACAAAATTATCACAGTTGAAGAAAGCTCAATTATCAAAGCGATGAGACTAATTTGGGAAAGGATGAAAATTATTGTTGAACCATCTGCAGCGGTGGCTCTTGCTGTTGTTCTAGAACATAAAAGGATGTTCGTAAGAAAACGGATCGGCATAGTTCTTACAGGCGGAAATGTCGATCTGGAAAGACTGCCCTGGATGCAGTGATACATTTTACCGGTTTGAGTCTGTTGTAAGAATTATTCCGTAAACACTTCAATCGCCTTCGGAAGGTATTCCGTCATTGTTTTTCTTGTTCTAAAATTAAAAAATAAAGATGTGTAAAAGAACATACCGCCGAAAGTTTATTCCTCGTAGCTGTGCAAAGGGTGAATGAAATATTTATCTTGAGCCGGTCAAATTGAGGAAAAGTGCGGCTTCATTCCAAAACGATATTGTTGACGTTTCTTTTTGTTGGAACGCTTCACGCGCAAGAGAACGGAAAATTTACAATCACACGTCTGAAATACAATGGCGGAAGCGATTGGTATAACGATCCGTCGGAAGAAGTTAATCTTTTGAAGTTTGTAGCTCAGAACACGAACATTAAAACCGATCCGGAATATCGGTTCGTTGATCTTTCCACCGGAAATATTTTTGCCTATCCGTTTTTATTTATGACCGGACACGGAAACATTGTCTTCTCCGATTCCGACGCAAAAAAACTCCGTACATATCTTGAGAATGGAGGTTTTCTTTATGTAGATGACGACTACGGATTGGACAAAGCTTTCCGTCGGGAAATCAAAAAAGTTTTTCCAGATAAAGATTTGCAGGAACTTCCGTTCAGCTACGGATTGTTCCACAGCTTTTATGATTTTCCAAAAGGTGTTCCGAAAACTCACGAACACGATGGTAAACCGCCGCAAGGATTCGGAATTTTTATTGGCACACGCCTTTGTCTTTTGTACACCTATGAAAGCAATCCGAGCGATGGATGGAATGATCCGGAAGTTCACAAGGATCCGCCTGAGAAACGGGAAGAAGCACTAAAGTTTGGAACAAACATTGTAGTTTGGGCATTAACACATTGAAATGTAACCGCTTAACCATAAAGCAAATTTTATCAAGAAATGAATCAAAATTATTTAGCCGGAATACAAAAGAAACTCTTCCAGATCATCGTCCGCGAAAACAGAAGAGAGGGATTGAAAGGACTTTATCTGTTTGTTCCGGCAGTAAGTGTGCTCGTCGTTTTGTTAAGTTTTTTTGAAATCTTTTTTGAATTTAATTCTGCTGTTCGAACCATATTGTTTTATTGTTCCATTGTTACGATTGCCGTCTTGTTCATTTTGCTGGTTGTTCTTCCCTTGTTAAAAAATTATTCTTTCTGGTTAAGACCAGATTATCTTGATGCCGCCAAGAAAGCCGGCAGCTACTTTCCGGAAATCAAAGATGAATTATTCAACGCACTACAACTTGTAACAGAACACAACCCGCATTATTCATCCGGACTGATTGATGCTGCATTCGAAAGGGTTTATACCAAAACGAAAAATTACGATTTCGATTCTGTTATAGATTTCGGTTCAATCAAAAAATTTTTACGAACAGCTGCCATTTTCTTGACCGCTACAATAATTCTTTTTGCGATAATACCCGCGTTAAGTTCTGCTTCGTATCGTCTAATTAATTTCAACCGTAATTTTGTTACTCCGCCTAAGTTTGTTTTCATAATCCAGCCCGGCAGCAAAGAAGTTACAAAGGGAGACAACATTAAAATTGAAATCAAAACTGTTGGTGAACGGCCGAAAGAAATTTATCTTTTGATAAAACATGAAGACGAAACCGAATTTACAGAAAAGTATCTGCAAGCCGATTCTTCCGGGGTTTTCAAATACGAAATTGTTTCCGTCAAGAATTCATTTAACTACTTTGCCACAGCGGAAGGAATGAAAAGTGACAGCTACAAGATTTCCGTTATCAATCGGCCGGTAATAACAAATTTGTATCTCACAATTACTCCGCCTGCATACTCCCGTTTGCCCGAACAAACACAACGCGACAACGGAAACATAAATGCTTTACCGGGATCGAATGTGCGCATTTCGATTACTGCTTCGCGCAATATAACAAAATCTGAAATTGCATTCGGCGACAGCACAGCAAAACCGATGCAAACAAAAGGGGTCAAAGCTTTTGCAAATTTTACCGTGATAAAAGACAATACTTATCAAATACTGATTACTGATGCGCAGGGCAATTCGAATGTTAACCCGGTCAGCTATTCAATAAAAGTTTTGACCGACGCATTTCCGGCAATCGAAATGGTTTCGCCAGCAGAGGCAAGCCAAAACATAAAGCTTGGCAAAGAGACAAAAATTTCCCTCGTCTCAAAAATCAGCGACGATTATGGATTCAGCAGAATGAATTTGAATTATAGGCTTGCTACTTCGAAATACCGCAAGACTTCCGATGCATTCACACAGGTTCCAATTACGATTTCAAATACTCTCAAGGAAGATGAAGTTTATTTTGTTTGGGATCTTGAGCCGCTTGTTTTAGCCGAAGGAGAAATCCTCTTATACTATCTCGAAGTATTCGACAACGATAATGTCAACGGTCCGAAATCTGCAAAGACCCGGCAGTTTACAATTACCGTTCCTTCGTTAGATGAAATTTTTGCCGATGCAGACACAAAACAGCAAAGCACAGCAAAAGATTTATCGCAAACTCTTAAAGAAGCGGAGAAGCTTCACGATGAGTTCCAGAAACTGAGAGACGACCTGAAACAAAATTCAAAAGAAATATCATGGGAAGAAAAGGAACGTGCTGAAAAGGCTTCCGAAAGATTCAAAGAGTTGAGTAAGAAAATTGACGATATTTCCCGAAAATTTTCTGAAATGAAAAACGACCTTGCAAATAACAATCTTCTTTCAGAAGAAACGTTGAAAAAGTACAACGAACTTCAAGAGCTTCTCGATCAAATGAGCAGCGAAGAAATGAAAGACGCATTCAAACGTCTGCAAGAGGCTCTTCAAAGCATGATGCGTGATAACGTTCAAATGTCGCTCGAGGATCTAAAAGCCAACGAAGAATACTTCAAAAAAAGTCTTGAGCGCACTGTTAATCTTCTCAAACGAATTCAAGTTGAACAGAAAGTTGATGAGCTGACAAAACGCGCCGAAGAAATTGCAAGAAAGACCGGGGAATTGAAAAATAAAACCGATCAATCAAACCTTTCGGAAAAAACTAAACGCGAAGGTCTGGCTGAACGGCAAAAAGATATTACGAACGATCTAAAAAATTTGAAAGACGAAATGAAAAAGTTAAGCGAAAAAATGAATGGTCTAACAGATATGCCGCAAGATGAACTTAACAAGCTCCAGCATGAATTCGATAAACAGAACAACGAAAACATTTCCAGCCAGGCAGAGCAAAATTTAAAACAGCCGCAAAAAAATTCAGCGCTTCAAAATCAGCAGCAGCTTTCTCAAAACATGCAAAGTATGGCAAAGCAGTTCCAGAATCTGCAATCGAGCATGCAGCAGATGAACCAGATGAAATCATTCTACAACATGATGAAAATACTTAATGATTTGATAACGTTGTCAAAGGATCAGGAAAATCTAAAAAATAAAACCGATCAGTTAAATCCCTATTCGAGCGAGCTTGCCGAAAATACAAGGGAACAAAATGAAATAATTGATAACCTCAACAAGGTTATGCAAAACTTGTCGGCTCTTTCTCAAAAAACCTTTGCCATAACACCTGAGATGGGACGCGCGCTTGGTAAAGCGCTTTCAGAAATGCAGCAGTCAATTACTGCAATGCAGAATCAGAACTCTCCGCTTGCGGCACAAAAGCAAACCGGTAGCATGAGTGATCTGAACGAAGCCGCTCAATTAGTTAAAGGCGGATTGGACCTGATGATGAACGGCGGGCAAGCCGGCGGAATGATGAGCATGATGCAGCAGCTTCAAATGCTTGCGCAGCAGCAAATGGATTTGAATAAATTAACTCAAATGATGAACCAGGGGCAGCTATCGCAGGAGATGCTGGCTCAAATGCAACGTCTTGCTCAACAGCAAGAGTCGATTCGCAAATCCCTCGAAGAACTGAACAAAGAAGCGCGCGAGGCGGGGCAATCGAAACGTCTTGCTGCAAATCTTGAAAAAATTCTAAATGAAATGAAAGAAGTCGTTACGAACCTTCAATCGGAAAAAGTTAACGACGATCTAGTAAAACAGCAGGAAAGAATTTTATCAAAACTTCTTGACGCGCAGAAATCGATTAATGAACGGGATTACGAAGAACAAAGAAAATCGACCACCGGAAAAAATATCGACCGCTCCTCTCCTCCGGATTTAATTTTAAGCACAGATGAAGGGAGGAACAAACTAAAAGACGAACTGATAAAAGCTATCAAAGAAGGGTACAAAAAAGACTACGAGGAATTGATCAGAAAATATTTTGAGGCATTGGAAAGAGAAAGAGGCAAGAAATAAAAAATTGGAAAGAAAAAGTGAAATGGCCAAAAGTCGTTGATAAAACATCAAAAATTTGAAAAGATACATATTATCAAAATAGAAAACAACCGGGGTGCAGTAAATTCCGTTATAAACATCATAGCTGTCCGGCATCGATTCAGCTTTTGAATGTTACAGTAAATGTTGTTCCTTTACCTTTTTTGCTTTCGACCGAGATGGTGGCGTTGTTCAGTTCGCAATGTTTCTTCACAATTGCTAATCCCAGTCCCATCCCCTCGTACATTCTCGAATACGTATTATCTTCCTGGGAAAAGATTTTGTAAAGCAGCGGAAGGTAATCTTCCTGAATTCCAATGCCCGTATCTGTAACCTCAACCGTTATTTCATTATTTCTATTCCGATACAAAACGGTTTCGACCTTACCGGATTTTGTGTACTTAACAGCGTTGTCTATTAACTGATTGAAAATCTGACTAACGCTGTGTTTATCGGCTACCATGCTTGCATCGGCAAGATCATTTGTAAGTGTGAATTGAAGGTTGTTTTCATCTGCGGCTGCGCCATAGTTTTTATAAATATTGTTGAGGACATCCTCAATCAAATCTATCTGTTCTATCTTGTAATCATATGTGCCGGTTTGAAGCTGTGACATTTCAAGCATAAGGTCTATTGTTCGCTGAATTCTATCTCCCTCCCGTTCTATGATGTTGATGCTTTCGCCAATATCTTTGCTCATCGTTTCATCGATATCCATTTTCATCAGACGTGCAAAGTTCAAAATTACGTTAAGCGGTGTTCTTATTTCGTGAGAGATTGTTGCAAGAAATTCGGTTTTTAATTCTTCGGATTTTTTTTTCTGGCGGGAAGCTTCTATAAATGCTACTTCCGCCTTTTTCTTTTCTGTAATATCCTGAACTATTCCTTCGTAGTATTCAAACAATCCGTTTGCATCTTTTACCGCGCGGGCCGTTTCACGAAGATAAACCGGTGTTCCGTCTTTCATAACCCATTCCGATTCAAAATCTTTCATCCTGCCGTATTTCTTTAATGCCCTTTTGAATCTTTCCCTTTTTTTGAGACTCAATACGCAATACTCTTCAAAATTTAGTTCATCAAAAAAATTTGCGGAAGAGTATCCCAGCATATTTAAAAAGATATTGTTCGAGCTTTTTAATTTTCCGTTGAAATAGATTTGATAAAATCCTATTGAGGCGTTATTGTATATCTGAAGGATCAGTTTATCATTCTGCTCGATGCTTTGCTTGTGGTTTTTGACTGCCGTTATATCTTTGTTGCATACATGTCTACCGATATAATTGTCGACATCGTCATAAACAGCCTGGCTAATGCTGGATATCCATTTAACCTCGCCAGTTTTAGATATGATTCTATATTCCTCCATGCAGAAATGAATTCCACCGGCAATTAACTTTTCATAATTCTTTAATTTGCTAATGTCATCCGGATAAACAATTCTTTTGAGAAAATTTTTATCTGCTAACATATCGTCTGCATCATAACCGGTTATTACTTTACACGAGGGAGAGACATAATTTATTGTAGAGTCGGGATTTATCCAGTAAACCCAGTCGTCGGAAAACTCCGCAATTGTTTTATAAAATTTTTCCCGACAGGCTGTGCAGATGCTGGATTTGTTTTTATCATCAAGATAGGCAACGTTTTCGGCGGTTTGAAAATTCTCTGCTAATGATTTTAATACATTCTCGCTTAGCATACAGGCAACTCCTTCCCGTTATACTTTTAATTTCAAACAACACGCAGAAAAAAGAAAGTGGAATTGAAAACTTTTACAATCCTCCCAGCCAAAAGGATGTTATTTCAATTCCACTCAGAGGGTGCGCCACAAATGTAATTTTCATCGTTAAAGATTCTAACAACTATGAGACGAACGATAAAATAATGCGACGAGCGATAAAAATTTAATTTTTCTAGAGTAGTTTTTTGAGTTTGTGGCTGTATCTTTGACTTACAACAAACTTTTCATGGTATCCTTTCATAGTTACATGAAAACGGTAGCTGCTTATCGGATCGAACTTTTCTACGTAATCGACATTTATCATAGTCTGCTTGTGAATCCTGACAAACCTGTTCTTCGGCAATTTCCCTTCCCAGTAGATCATCGATTTGCGCAGGAAAAATTTTTTCTCTCCAAAGAGATAAAGTTGAGTATAATCCCTAAGAGTCTTTATTAAAACTATATTCTTGACAGGATAGAACCCCGGGTGCTTCTTATCGTTAATAAAAATATGATCTGCGTAGTTGAGATGTTCTTTATTTTTTTTCGTTTTGTCCGATGATAGTTCGTTGCCAATCGCAGAACCGGATTCTTTGCTTCTAGTTGTCACTCGATTTAGGAATTGCTGCCGTTTTCTCAATTGCGAAGATATTGCGCCGATAAGCTCTTCGTACGTAAACGGTTTTGTTATATAGTCGTCGGCACCTAAAATCATTCCTTTGCGAAGGTCTTCCCGTTGGGTCTTTGCAGTTAGGAAAATGAAAACGGGAATCGTAAAATCTTCAAGTTTTTTTAGCTCTGCCAGCAATTTGTATCCGCTGTAATCCGGCAGCATAATATCACACAAGATCAAATCGGGATTGAACCCGGCAATTTGTTTCAAACCTTCCGCTCCATTGTAAGCAAAGGAAACATCGTAGCCGTGTTCTTTAAGAAGCAGAACGATATTCTCGGCAAGATCAACGTTGTCTTCAATCAATAATATTTTTTTCACTTGCGGTTACCGGGAGATTGCCACACGAAATTGGGTCCCTTTGTTAATTTCGCTTGCACACTGAATTCGTGCTTTATGAATTTGCGCCAATCTTTTCACAATTGCTAAACCCAGTCCTGCTCCGGGAATAGTTGCAACATTTTTTCCTCTAAAGAACGGTTGGAAAAGATTTTTTAAATCGGTCTTATCGATGCCTACACCTTCGTCGCGAACCGCAAACTCGACAAAATTTTTTTCTATCCCGATATCCATCCGAATCTGTCCGCCTCCGGGAGAAAATTTAATTGCGTTGTTTATGATATTCAAAAGGATTTGTTTCAAAATGAATTCGTTACATCTGATCGTGTTCAGCCCGTTTTCGATATTGACATTCACGTAATGGGTGCTGCTGATATTCACAGCAACTTCATCAAGAATATCATTAATGAATTTTCTGATCTCTATCTTCTTAAGTTTCAGTTTCTCTTTTGAAGAACCGAACTTGTAGAGATCGATAATTCTATTAACTGTGTCGGTTAAATAGTTAATCGATTTTTTGATTTTGGAAATTATCTCAAATTGCCGTGCTGTATTCTCTTTTTCAATATACAACTCGAGCAAATCTACAGAACTTTGCAGCGTAGATAGCGGTGTTCTAAACTGGTGTGAAGTTGATGTGATAAATTCCGTTTGAAGTTTTTTTAGTCTCCCACTAAAAGCGTTTCTCTTTTTTGACGAATTAGAGGCGAGCCGCTTAAGCTTTTTAGCGTTTGTTTCCAAATCTTTTTTTTTTCGATTCATCGCACTTCCTCTGTGCTTTATTATTTGTCTATGCCGGAAAGGAATTAAGTTATCAATGAATCAAACACTCTTTACTCTTGAACTTCTCTATGAAACGTGAGTTCGCCTGCCGGCACTTTCATCTTTAAGTGATTCCTTTTGGGTGGAAGGGGACACGTAGCATATTTTGTAAAAACGCACGGCGGGTTATATGCTTTGTTGAAATCGATTATTGTTTTTCCGTTTGAATCAGCTTTGTCTGCATAAACAAATCTTCCTGCGCCGTATGTTTCATCACCGCTGGTTTCATCGGCAAATAGTATGAAGTATTTGTCATCTTCAATTAATGCTTGCAAGCTATACTCCTTTCCGTCTTTAGTAAAAACGAGATAGCCCGGAGATACATCTTCTTCCATCTTTCCCAAAATGTTTGCGATGGAAACCTTCTTGGGCGGATTGTACGGTACAAGTCGGGCTTCCAATTTCCAATCGGAATTTATGGGATATGTATTTATACCCTTGAACGATTTAACAAATGGAGCGTCCACATCGCGAATGCGAACGTAGTAATCACCGCTACGTTTAATAATGAACCATCGAAGCGACCCGTAAGCAAGAACAGTCGGAGTGCCCTGCATATCATTTTTTAATTCCAGAGTAGAGATCGGTATACCGCCGTATTTTACATCAAAAACTTTTTCAACTCTTACGGTAGCAATAGAATCCTTTAATGTAATAACCCCTAAGTAAGACGGAGCTTTTCCCTCCGGAAATATAACGTCGTTCGTTTTGTTGCTGCCTAATTTATTTTCTCCTTGTTTCAGTTTAAACAAGCCAACGAGATTCAGCCAGCCGTTTTCCTTTTTCAAATTCTCGATGCGTTTATTATGCCATTCCTTAATTTGCGAAATATATTCGCGATCTCCTTTCTCTTCCAGAGTTTTACTGCACGATACGATCATAAAACTAAATGCGATGCAATAAGTAAGTAAAACGATCCTTTTCATTTTGGTATCTTCTGCTTTCTTGAATGTAATTCTCTAATGATATTATTCGTAGCGCAAAAATAGTTAAGCTATTACTCTAAAAAAACATCCCGTTAAGATTAATTTCCTTTCAACTTTGTTCCCAAAGAAACGGTAAGCATTAACTCACCTTAAGCAAGGTTTGATCTACAATGAAAAAATATGACTGCAAAATGAGTATATTCTCTAAAAAAATTCGTTTGTTAAGCCCGAACTTTGCGTAACATGTGGCATTAATTTAAATCCTGTTTTGATCGATAATAATGTGGTGCTTCTGGGAAAATTAAACGATTTAGGATTCAGCGGAAAGCAGGAATGGATCGGTTTTGCCGGCGTATTAAACAATGGCGGTTTCGAGACGCGGTTAGGAAAAAATTCTGATTGCGTTGAGCTTTATAATTTTA
>CAZQQC010000054.1:0-18376 GCA_964595365.1 uncultured Melioribacter sp. | reverse complement strand
GGACTAACCCTAATTAAAAGATAATAAAAAGAGAATTCATTTCAAACGTTAAGTACTTAAGATTCTTTAAGGGCATTAGCTCCAGATACAATTTCCAGTATTTCTTTCGTTATAGAAGCTTGACGAACCTTATTAAAAGTCAGCTGTAAACTGCGAATTAACTCTTTCGCATTTTCCGTAGCCATATCCATTGCCGTCATTCTGGCACCTAACTCGGCTGCATAAGAATCAAGCAAAATCGTCCACATTTGAGTGTTCAGATGTTTGGGCAGAAGTGCGTTTATGATGCTTGCTCTGTCCGGTTCATAAATATAATCTGAAACCGGTGCAGCTTCGCTACCTTCTGTTTCGAAAGGTTTAATAGGAATAAGCTGCACAGAAGTTGTTTTCTGCTGAATGACGGATTTAAATTCATTATACACAACTAAAACTTTATCAATTTCGCCGGAAAGATATTTGTTCGTAAGCTCTTTAATTAATCCGGAAGCAAATTCAAATTTGAGGTTGGAAAAAATTCCCGGGTAGGATCCAACAACCGGGTAATTTCGTTTAGAAAAGTAATCGTTACCCTTTTTACCGACACAATAAAGTTGAAGCTTTCCATTCCGGTAAAGTTCGGGAAGATCGTTCTTGATCAATTGTTCGGCTGCTCTAATTATGTTCATGTTGAACGCGCCGCATAAACCTCTATCCGAAGTTACAACAATCAATGCCACACTTTTAATTTCTCTTTCAATAAAAAGAGGATTGCCAAAATCTTTTTGAGTATTTAACAAATGTTTAAGAAGCTCCCCGATTTTTTTTGAATACGGTCTAGCATTGATAATGTTTTCTTGAGCGCGTCTCAAACGAGCGGCAGAAACCATTTTCATCGCTTTCGTAATCTGCTGGGTGCTTTTAACACCCTTGATTCTTCCTTTTATGTCCCGGAGCGTAGCCACTTTTTTAAAATTAACTCTTCTTAAATTTTTCTATAAACTCTTCAATAACTTTTTTGATGAGCTGAACGGTGTCGTCGTTCAACACTTTTGCCATCCTAATGCTTTCGAAGATTTGCGGATATCTTAATTCAATATATTCCAAAAATTCTTTTTCGAATCTTTTTACATCAGCCAAATCAATAGACTCGAAATAATTGTTGGTACCGACAAAAACACTCACGACCTGTTTTTCAACGGGGACAGGAACGTACTGACCTTGTTTCAGCAATTCAACCAAACGCGCGCCTTTTGCAAGTGTACGCTGGGTTGCTTTATCGAGATCGGAACCGATTTTTGCAAAAGCTTCTAACTCCCTGTATTGTGCAAGATCCAGTTTTAAAGAACCAGCAACTTTTTTCATTGCCTTGATTTGTGCGTTGCCGCCGACACGCGACACGGAAATACCAACATCGATAGCCGGACGAACGCCGGCGTTAAACAAACCCGGCAATAAGTAAATCTGCCCATCGGTAATTGAAATAACGTTAGTCGGTATGTATGCAGAAACGTCGCCCTGTTGAGTCTCGATAATTGGCAATGCTGTTAAACTTCCGCCGCCGAGATCTTCGCTTAGTTTTGACGCACGCTCCAACAAACGTGAATGCAAATAGAAAACATCACCGGGATAAGCTTCACGTCCCGGAGGTCTTCTTAACAACAACGATAATTCACGATAAGCCGCTGCCTGTTTCGACAAATCATCATAGATCACCAGCGCATGTTTGCCGTTATCTCTAAAATATTCTCCAAGAGTAGCGCCGGCATACGGAGCTATATACTGAAGCGGAGCCGGTGTTGATGCCGGAGCCGAAATAACCGTTGTATATTCCATTGCGCCGGTTTCTTCAAGTTTGGCAACCACCTGAGCAACTGTAGAATTTTTTTGTCCGATTGCAACATAAACGCAATAGACCGGTTTAACGCCGTATTTTTTAGCTTCTTCTGTGTGCGTGTATTTCTGATTTATAATTGTATCGATTGCAATTGCTGTCTTTCCGGTTTGTCTATCGCCAATGATTAACTCGCGCTGTCCACGCCCGATCGGAATCATAGCATCAATAGCGGTAATACCGGTTTGAAGCGGTTCCTTTACAGGCTGACGCTGAATAACTCCAAGTGCTTTACGTTCAATCGGCATGTACTTTTCAAATTGAACAGTGCCCCGTCCGTCAACTGGCTCACCAAGAGGATTAACGATTCTGCCAAGAAGTTTTTCTCCTACAGGAAAAGAAGCAACTCTATTTGTTCGTTTTACGGTATCGCTTTCTTTAATCAAAGTGCTTTCGCCAAAGAGAACACATCCAACAGAATCTTCTTCAAGATTCAATACCATTCCTGTTACATCGTTTGGGAACTCAACAAGCTCACTTGCCATAACTTTCGATAATCCGTAAACGCGGGCGATACCATCGCCAACTTGAAGGACGGTGCCGACTTCATAAACATCGGTTTCATTTTCAAACCCAGCAAGCTGTTTTCTCAAGATTGCAGAAACTTCATCGGGTCTTATTTCCGCCATTTTGTTTTTCTCCGATTGCAAAGGTCGTTCAAAAAGTAATTTTCAATCATTAAATCCGCGGTAATCAGTCGGATCGTTGTTATCCGCGTTCCAATTATCAAAAAGAAATTACTTTTTGATCAACCTCGTAATTTTTTAGTTATTATAAATTGCCGAATCTTCTAATAAAGTTTTTCTTAGTAATTCCAGCTGGTGTTTTATTGATGCATCGTAAACTGTATCTTCAATCTGCGTAATAAAACCGCCAATTATTTTTTGATCGATTTTATAATTTGCCACAACTTTCGCGCTGGTTTTATTTTCGAGACGTACCAAAAGATTTCGTTTCATATCATCGGTCAGGTCGACAGCCGAAGTAACCGATGCCTTTACAACGCCGTTCTTCTTATCAACCAATGTGTTGAATTCTTTGAAAATTTCGAATAGAATATCTTCCCGGTTTTTCTCAATCACAAAGTTCAGAAAACCGAATGTTTCACCAGTAATTTTTTTCTCGAAAATTTTTCCCAGTAATTCTTTTTTAACTGCAGGTTTAATAACAGGACTTTTCAGAATTAATCTGAGTTCCTTTGACATGTTCAGTGTATTGTAAATCAAGCCGCCGTCAGCAGAGACTTTCTCAAAAATGTTTTTCTCCTGAGCAAGCTGAATAAGAGAATTTGCATAGCGATATGATACCCGGTACACACTCATATTAGTTTTTCAGATCTTCCAGATATTTGTTTACAAGTTTGATCTGTTTATCTCTGTCAAGGTCTTCTCTCAAAATTCTTTCTGCAGCCTGCACTGCAATATCTGCAACATGGTCTTTGAGTTTGTTAAATGCTTCATTATTTTTTCGTTCGATCTCGATCGAAGCATCTTCGATCAATTTCTTTGCTTGAATTTTGCTTTCATCAAGAATCCGGGATTTCAATTTTTCCGCATATTCTCTGCTCTGATCGATAATCTTCTGCGCTTCTTCTTCTGCTTTAACTAAGCTTGCCCTGTTATCTGCAATCATCTTTTCGGCATCTTTTTGTGCTTTATCAGCTTTCTCGAGTGATTCCTTAATGAAATTTTCCCTTTCGCTCAAAGAATTAAGTATTGGTTTCCACGCAATTTTTTTAAGAATAAGCAAAAGGAAAACAAATGTAACTACGGTCCAAAGAATTACACCGGGGTTAACATCCAGAGGACTACCGCTGCTTTCCCCTCCGCCCGAAAGAATAAATAACATCAAACTAAAAATTAGTTTCATCTTCAAAAACCTTATGAGAAGAAAATTTTAAATTGTTAATTACTTCAACGCTAAAAGGATACAGATTACAAGTGCAAAAAGTGAAATGCCTTCGATGAGCGCAGCTGCAATAATCATCGAGGTTCTAATGTCTCCTACTGCTTCGGGTTGACGACCGCTTGCATTCATTGCTGAGCCGGCTAATATTCCGATACCCAAAGCTCCGCCGATAACCGTAAGCCCCGCGCCAAAACCTGCTGCTAAATATGCAAATTCCATTTAATTCCTCCTATTATGATCTGTTAATAATTAATGTTCCTGATGAACTGCCATTCCGATAAATAACGAAGACAGCATTGTAAAAATATATGCTTGAATTAGCGCAACTAATATTTCCAGCAAAAATATAAACAGCGCAAACGAAATTGAAACAGGTACAACAAAATATGTGCGGAGTATAAATATCAAACCCAGCAACGACAAGATTACAACGTGTCCCGCAGTCATGTTTGCAAAAAGACGAATTGCCAATGCAAACGGTTTAGTGAACAAACCGAGTATTTCTACAATGAACATTATTGGCAATAGCCATGCCGGAACCCCGTGCGGTATCAATCCTTTGAAATATCCAACAACTCCATTTTTCATCATGCCGCCTATTTGAATAACAACAAAAGAAATTGTTGCAAGTGTTGCTGTAACGGCTATATTGCTTGTAGCAGTTGAACCGTAGGGAACTAATCCTAAAAAATTGCAGGTTAGAATGAAAAAGAAAACGGTTAACAAATAAGGAATAAATTTTTCAGAACCTTTTCCAATAGTCGGCTTTACAACATCATCCCGTACAAACACTATTAGCACTTCGGTAAGATTAGTAATTCCCTTTGGTACCAGTGATTTTTTGTACGACCTGACAACAAAGTGCAAAGTAACAATAAGTAATGCGAATGCTATCCACATAAAAACTACATGTTTCGTAATAGAAATATCAACCCCGAGCAGATGAATTTGAGGCAGATTGATTTCTCCAAAAGGTGCTAGATCCAGCTGCCGTGAATCCAATACTTCGCGCATTATCCAGCCGGTATCTTGCGAGCCGCGAGATTCTATCGCTTTCTTTAAAGTATCCGTTACTACCTTTGTTTCGGTTTGCCACATATTAATTTTTTGTTACCATATTTTTCGTTTCGATTGTACAATAGATATCTCGTTTACTAAGAAAAAGACATACCATAAAAAGAACGCAAATATAAAACCGAATTCTTCAACTTTCAAGAATTTTAGTGCGGTTAAGAGAAGGGCAAGCATCAAAAACAACCTAAGAATTAAGCCGCCAATCGAAAAAAGCAGAAAAAGTTTATTTGATTTCTGCACTGAATACTGTAACATGATAAGAAAGATTATGAAATTCAAAACCGAGAGAAATGACCCTGCCATAATTGGGTAGATGGTTTGAATGGATAAGATTTTTAGAAAAGTTAGCATTACTATAATACAAATGGCAACGAAAAAAATTATGAAAGACCTTTTAATATTGCTTATCAATTTTTTTTCTCTTGTTTAAGTTCAAAACTGTCTTAATGAAATTATAAATACCTGCAAAGCAGCCGACAATAGCAAAAGCTATCATCAACAACGGGGATGTACCAAGCTTATCATCAAGCCACCGTCCTAAAAAAAACATCAGTATAATTGTTGCGGCTAACTGTGTTCCTAAACCAAGATAGGGTCCAATTTCTCTGTAAGAACCGGAAAATTTTTTTGTATAATCTTTTTGCTCACTCATTATGAGATTCTTGAGGCAAAGAATGATTCATCTTGCTTGATCCTTCAAAAAAGGCACCTTCATCAACTATCAAAAATTTCGCTATCAAATCTCCCTTTAATACTGCCTTAGATTCTAATTTGAGTCTTTCGGCAGCATCGATCTTGCCAAAGAGTTTTCCGCTCATCGTCACATTTTTAGCCTTCACTTCTCCACGAAGTTCGCTTGATTCACCAACCGTAAGATTACCGTTGACGGTAACATTACCATAAATTTTACCATCAATTCTAACGTTGCCTTCGCTGAAAAGATTGCCCTCTATTTTAACACCACTACTGATAATGCTTACATCTTCCTCGGAAGGATCTTTTTTATGTGCCATTATTTCCTCCTAAACTATTTCTGTATTGTTGAATAGAAATTTTATAAAATATTTTTTAATTGTGTAACCCATCTTACGCAAGGTTTGATCGACAGTGAAAAATTAAAATTGCAAAACAAGTATTTTCTCTAAAACAACAAAAATTCGTTTGTCAAGTTCAAACCTTGCATAACAACCGGTTATGTAACAACCTGACAGAGTAATACACTATCCATTAACGAAAACTGTTTTAGGATCTATCGGTTTTCCATTTTGCCATATTTCGAAGTGGAGATGAGGCCCCGTAGAATTTTTACCTGTATTCCCGCTTAGAGCGATCAACTCTCCCTGGCTAACGTAATCCCGAACTTTTTTTAATAAGTTTGAACAATGCTGATAAATAGTAATAAAATTATTATCGTGTTGAATCATCATTACATAACCGTTATCAAGTGTATAATCGGAAAAAATTACCAATCCTCCTTCTGCCGCATAAACAGGGGAGCCGGTTTTAATTCCGTAGTCAACACCCATGTGACCCATCGACGGATTGAAATCCTGGATTATAATGCCATTTGCCGGTTCAACAAAAGAGACGCGAGCTGTTGTGTCGGGTCGAAACATTAATTTTTCCAACAATGCAACAAATACTGCATAAATGTTGCCGCCAATTTTTAGGTCTTTGTTAACTGGCTTGCGAAGTGTATCATAAAGCGGGTCACCCGGTTTAATAGAATCCTTCCGGGCAAGCTTCATCGCATATTTCAATCTTTCATTTGTGGAAGCTAAAGTTTGAAGCTGCTCGGAAAGAACAAGAACACGTTCCTGCAATTTCTGAATTTTTTCTGTCTGGGCTTTCAGCTCGCTGTTATTGATGACAAAAAGAAAATCTTTCAGAGGAGTAACCGATAAAATCAAAATTAGCACAAGCCACGATGCAAGTGTGTAGAGAGCTGTTATTCCAATAAATTTGAGTAGAGAGAACTTGTACCTCTTGGTTGTGATAATTGGAAGATTCGGAGTAACGTGCAGAGATGAATTTTTAATTTCTTTAAACGAAAACCACTTCATTATTTTTCCTCTTATGCGGATTTAAATATATACATTTGGACAATTTTTTTCTTAAGCCGAAGTAATTTCTTTGATTTTTTGAATAACCATTTCCGGTAAGAGCTTATTTCCACAATCAAATGTTTTGACCGGGCATGACATGCGTCCGTGAATACCGCACGGTTTGCAATCCAAATCATCGAATGAAACATAAGCGCTTTTATTGTTGTACGGATAAAAGCCAAATCTTGGTACAGTCGAACAATAAATTGTTAAAGTAGGGATGTCTGCCAACATACCAAGATGAGTAGGAGCGGAATCATTTGAGATTAAGATGCTGCATTTCTTCAGCAATTCAACCGATTCGGAAACACTTAGATCGCCAGCAACATTTCTTAAATTTTCCGTAGAGCTTGCAGAGATTTTTTGACAGAGGTCTCTATCTTCGCTGCCTCCTATTAGAAACACAAAATAATTTGCATTTATCAAATAGCGAACTATTTGATTAAAATATTCATCGGGATATCTTTTCGTTTTCCAAACAGAACCCGGCGCAACAGCAGCAAATTTGTTCTTGTTTATCCCGTCAAAATTTTTCTGAATTTTCGACATTTCTTTTCGCGAACTTTTTATCTCCGGCAAAATTTTCCAGTTTTCATTCTTCATATTAATCCCGATCAATTCGAGATTTCTGGCAACTTCGTGAATATCCGGGCGATATTTTTTTTGTACCGTGTACAAGAAGCTGCACGCACTAATGTCGAAGCCGGCTCTGTAATTAGCACCGCATAGGTATGCTATTAGAGTTGAACGAAAAGATCTGTGGGGAGAGTAAACTCTTGTCAGCATTATCCCTCTTAGAAACTTGATCAACGAAAATAAGCTCAGAATGGATTTCTGACTTCCTTTTTTATCGTACACAATTGCTTTTTCAACGACCAATGATTTAGAAAACAATTCTTCTGTTGACGGAATGCATACGACATAAATTTTAGATGCCGGAAATTTTTCTTTCAACTTTTGAATCATTGGAAGAGTTAGAACAGAATCTCCCAAAAAAGCAGTCTGAATTACAAGTATTCTCTCTAGTATTTCCAAATCTTGTGCATCCAAAAATATTGATCGGGATACTTACGTACGAACTCATCTAAAATATTTATATAACGACGCTCAACCTCGGCAATTTGTTTGCTTTCATCCGATGGCAGATTGGTTAAGTCCAATTCTATCAACCTCATTTTGTAGTTGAAGTCATTCTGACGGACAGCAAAACCAACAACAACTTTTGACCTGGTTCTAAGAATTATTGCCGGCGTTCCCATGTGGTAGGATGTTGGAATGCCCATAAAGTTGATGCGTTCGCTATCAACCGGTCCTCTTTGATCACCTGCAATAAAAACCATTCCCCCCTTTTTAAGAATTTCTATTATTTGCCTAACCGAACTGCCGACCCAAATAACTTTGTTGCCGAATTTTTCGCGCGCATCATTCAGCCATTTTGTAATGTAGTGGTTCCTCTGCGGCTGGGCAAGCGCATAGCCGCTAATTTGCAGATGAATTGCCGAAGAAAACGCTGCCATTTCCCAGCTTCCGAAATGACCCGTGAGAAATATCAATCCTTTGCCTTCGTTCAGAATTCTTCTGCATATATCTAAATTTTCTATTTCGACCCAGGATTTTACGCGTTCACCTGTACAATTCGGTGTATACATGAACTCGAAAAAAGTAACTGTTATATTTTGATATGTGCGGCGGGCAATCGATTTTATTTCGGAAAGATTCTTCTCAGGAAAAGCTTTGCTCAAATTTTCTATAACAACTTTTTTACGGATCGGGATAATGAAATAAACAAACGAACCTATAATTTTTCCCAGATAGCGTGTGGCTGTAAGTCCGATCAGTTTAAATATATTTATGAAAAGAAGAAAAAAAAAGTGCTCGATTTTGTTTTTATCAATCATCAGTTTTTAATCTGTTGCTAATCTATTCATGTAATTTGGATTTTGAACCTCACCACGTTTTGTAGAATTTAGAAGCTCGTAATTACCGAACCCCGATATGTCGCCAAAAACAAACGTGACCCCTCCCTCAATCTGGTTATAGAACCACACTTCATAAGGTTTTAAATTTGGCCGGTTCGGGTAATAATCTTTTTGATCGGGTTCACCGTACATCAATAGAACTCTTCCTCTATCCGTTAGAAATCCTTTTTTGCCGGCACGGGAATAATTTTTATTGGCAAATTCGACCCTTTTCATATATTCTTCTTTATATTCATTTCTTGAGGTGCCCGGATTAGGATTTCTTGCATCCCAAAAATTGTAAAGAAATTCCCGCTTTGCATTCAACAAATCCAGCCTCTTGTATTGATTTATTTCTTCCTTCGTGGCTATGTATTTCGCCGCGGCAAACATATTGTCGCATTCCTCGCTGCTATAAAGCGCATACTCACTTTCTATAACATTGGCTTTAACTTTTTTTGTTACACTTGAATCTACAGCGCGGGGATTATACAGATAAAATCTTTTTTGAGAGACAAATGCTTGATTTGTTTTGGAATCAATTAAACTGATTACCAAATTATACGAATCACTCGGCAGCCTGGAAAGATTTATCAAACCGTATTCCACCACCGCATTAGAACTTTGCCTTACGTTCTTCGAATTGCGATAAACGGAAGTACCGGCACTATTGTAAAGCTGCTTCTGCAAAGTGAAGTCCGTTTTAGGATCATCAAGCATGAGACCGTAGAGTTCGGCGTAATAAAACAAAACCGGCATATTATGAGAGTAAACCATTGAAGGATTCGGAATAACTTCGAGAGTGTTTTTGTAAAAAATAGAATTCGGATCGGCTTCATCTTTTTTTATGCTGCTGGCTAATTCAATATCGCTTTCGGAAAATCCTTTCTCCTTGAAAGGTTGAATTATTAATGTCTCCGTTATAACCTTCGATAGTTTTTCGTTCTTTTCATCGTATGCTTTAACGAGCAAAGTATACTTCCCTTTCGGAACAACAAACCCTAACGAACCAACGAAAGATTTTGAAATGCTATCTGCAGGTGAATCATTTACAAGATTTCCAAGCTTCCAATCTTTCTTAATTAAGAATTCTCCGCTCTCAATATTTTTTAATTCGAAATGAACAATAGCTTCAACAACAGCACCTTGCGGAGATTGAGACACGACCATGTTTCGCGGATTCAGATCATAATAAAATTCAAGAAATACAGAAGTGGTGTCATAATTAAACCGTGCATAATCAAGTTCAAAACCCAGCTCATCTTGCGCCCATACCAAACCCGAACCAAGCAGAAAAAAAACAACCGCGATTAACTTCTTCATAAAAAATCCTTTTTCATGGTACCGGAATTTAGCAAAATGTATTTAAGAATTTCATTCCTCTTTAACAAACCGGCAAATTTTTTATTAAACAAAAATACGTCCCATTTTAAAATAAAAAAACCTGAGCCTCTGGGTTAAAGGCTCAGGTAAATTAAATGAATCCGGACCGGAATTAGAATCCGAACGTTACAGTAAATACATGATTTGCATCAAAGTATTTTACTGCCCTGTAAGCGTAATCCAATTTAAAGTTAACTCCGCCTAAGTTGTAATTAAGACCGATACCGGCGGTTATACCATAGATGTTATCCTCTTTATTCAGCTCGGGCAAGAAATCATATCCTCCTCTAACGAAGAAGGTCTGGTTGAAACCGTATTCCAATCCAAATTTATATTCGTCGCCATAGAAGTTACTGTTTTGGAAAACACCGTTGATTATTAATGCATTTGTAGCATTGAAATTGTAAGTGTAACCCAAACCTAACTCCAATGTTGACGGAAGTTCGAACGGAGCTGCGTCGACCTTATAATATTGAGTTGGCCTTAAAAGATTTTGACTTGTTGCATATACATTAAGTCCCGAACCTTCATACTTCATTGAAGGACCTAAGTTCTTAAGTACAACTGCAAAGCTTAGACCTTCTACGTTAGCTAAGTTCTTGTAGGAAATACCAACGTTGAATCCGAATCCGGTTGTTGAAACCAAAGCCAATTTTTCGGTAATCAAGTTAGCTGTAACACCAATTGCAATTCTATCGCTTAACAAACGTGAGTACGTAAAACCAACAGTCATAAAAGAGGGAGTGAAAGTAGCCCCTGTCCCATCAGGATATTGAACTGTGGTGATTGGAATTGAACCAACGTTAATCGATTTTAGCGTGAGAGCAATGGCACCGAATCCTTCAATGTTTGTTGATACAGCACCGTATTGAACACTCATATCAGCTATATAACTCATATTTGAGAATAGAACGTTTGTGTTTGATTCGCCTCGAACAAGATTAGCAGGATTCCAATACAAAGCTTCTACTCCGGTAGCTCCAACAATTGAAGAACCGGACATCGCTATTCCGCGTGCACCAACCGGAATGAGAAGCTGAACAGCACCTGCTGTACCGTTTCTGCTTCCACCGCCGGCAAAAATACTACTGGAGGCGAAGAGAGCTAAGATTAGAAAATAACCTATTAATTTTATTTTCTTCATTTTCTGTCTCCTTCAATTTTTTAGAATTTATCCAGAACTTGTTGCTCTTGAACAATAGCAACCTTCAGGATTTTAGTCGTTCCTAAATCCGGCATATCAATATAAACTACATACAAACCGCTGGCTACAGGCAGCTGAGAATCGTTTTGTAAATCCCATCTAAAGAATTGATCCGGTGTATTCTTCTGTAATGTTCTTACAATCTGACCCGCCAGGTTAAAGATTCTTATTGTAACATTCTGCGGTAAATGGCTGAATGTTACGAATCTCTGATACTTGTTAATTTCCTGCGGGTTAACACCGTAATACGGATTCGGGAATACATTAATTTGTTGTACATCTGTCTTTGCCAGATTAGGATCGGTAGTTACTGAAGGAGCAGTGAATTGAAATACGTCGTTCTTCGTAATTACTTTGTTCGAAAACAGTTGCAATACATCTTCACCGCTAGTGCCCGGTGAAAAAGGTGCAGCTCCTCTTCTGTTCCATGTTGCCCAATACATTATTCTATGAGGCGCATTCGCACTATAAAGTGCAGCCGTATTCGCTGCATTCAACGTTGTGGAATAAGCTTCATCAAAGATAAAGAGCCATTCTCTTGGACCGGTAGAAGCAGTATTATCCAAAGTAGCGTCGCTTGGCCAATACTTGCCGTCAACTAAACCATCAGCAACGTTATTCTCCATAAATCCAACTACAAGACGCTTAGGAGTTGCTGGATTTGTAATATCCCACGCAGAAAGTGGAACATTAGGTTCGAAAGCCTGGAATGAATAACCGCCAACTTTATTGATGATGTACGGTGCAAATTCAGGTTTTGCCGGAGCTCCCGTAGCACCTCTCATGTAACGATAACCGTAAGAGAGGTTAGGGTCTGCCGGATCGAACGCCGGATTCAACAATGTGCCGGCATCTGTGACTTTAGCAAGTCTTAATTCAACGTCTTTAGCTTCTGCAGCGGTAACAACCATTACACCGTCACCAAAATAAGCTCTTGGGCTCAACCATCCAACTGCTCCCTGGAATGATTCAAAACCAAGACCTGCGGCGTTAGACCATGTAAATCTCCTTGTACCTTTAGCCCACTTCCAACCCCACTTGGATTGGTCATCGGTACTATATAAATCATCTCTCTTAAGTCCCGGAACTGGACCTTGAACTTTAACCAAGAGACCATCAGTTATTTGTGTTGTCCAGTTATCACTTAAGTTGCTCTGATCTTTCAACAAAACAGTTGTACCTCTTAACAAAGTCCAAAGAACGCTGCCGATAATGTTTGGGTCGTCTACAAATGTAACTTTGTAGGCTTGACCTGTAGTTTTGCTCGGGTCAATAACACTAACTTTTACAGAACCTTGCCCTGTACCTGCAGTTTGAGCTGCGTTAATAACATCTCCAGCGCTCGAAGAGTAGCGTACTCCTGGATCGGGTGTATGAGGAACAATACCCGGCTGCCCTCCAAAACTAAGAATAGTAATTGGATTTTCAAGAATTTTAGGACCGAAGAGCGGGCTCGGATTATAGGCATAAGCAGTTACTGCAAAGAAATAGCGGGAACCATCAATAAGTGGCAAACCACCTTTAAACATATCTCTAGTAATTGTAATAGATCTCTCAATTCCAGTATCGTCGCCAAACGCTACCAACTTTTGAACTTCGACACCTTGATCAAGAACAACATCAATAACCTTCTTGACATCGTTTTTAATATCAAAAGTTGCAATTCTGATTGCTTCCGAAGCTTGAGCACTAGCGGAAGGTAACTGATAAACATTATAACCTTCAAAATTATAACCAAAGTTTGAATATCCTTCGGTTGTATTTATCGCTGTTCCATTACTTCCCCACGAAAGGACTATTTCTTTATCAAATGCCGACTGTGTAACTACCGGAGCTTGAGGAGGCCTTGGTAAATTAAAAAATCTGTTATAAGCTATTTGAGCAGCGTAGTCGTAACTCTTTAATAATGATATAGCTTGTAATCTATCAACACCAGCAACAGCACCTGCTACTATTTCGCTTACCACAATTTCCTGAGTATCGCCATAAGCCATATTGAATGGACCGGAGGTCATACCGCCCCGACGATCTCCGGGCGGATGAAGCTGACCATCAATCCAGCCTGTTCCCTTAACCGGATCACCTGACAACGGAAACATTGTTGTCTTTCCGGTGTTCGGATCTGTGAACTGCTGACCGGTTGTTGAAACTTTACCATGGAACAGGTTCCAGAATCCTAAAGTACCGGTAGTATAGTTACCTTGACCGGGATCTGCATAAACTGGATCTGGATTAATGAAGAAATAGAAACCGGTCATCGGAAGGTTTTTGTATCCCGGTTTATACTTCCCTTTAAAGATTGCAGTGTCCGTCGAGCTACCAGCTACCATCGGACCCTGGAAAAAGTCAAATCCCGTTGCCGGTGGAGGAAATGGTGCATATACTGCATCAACTGCCTTACCATTATAAAAGTACATCAGACTTAAGGTAGTATCGCTGCCAATAAAGTCGTCGCCTGCATCTCCCAAGTCGACATCGCTCCACATACTTACAAACATTTCTGTGAAAGGTTTTTGGCTTAAGTTTTTATTTATAATTATATATTTTCTAAAAAACATGTTACCTAATGCACCGGTTGCATTATATCCCCATATAGTAACTTGTTCTTCAATACCCATAGGCAATGAACCGTACATGTAATCCGTCTTAGTAGCATCAAGATCGTTTGCAACAAACCAAATAGTCTGGTCGGCACCCGGAAAACCTGGAATATCTTTATCTGGATCATATTTTCCATCGCCGTCGACATCCTCAAATGGCGCGCCCTGACTTGCAGGCCATTCTTTCCAGTCTTTGTCGTATTGAGCAAATGCACTAGCTGCATCAAAACCTTCAGCAATTTCAGATTTGAAATCAGCATTAGGGTCTTTATAGTCTCTTCTTACTCTATAAATGCGTACATCATCAGCATTAGGGTCTGCAGCTGTACCATTTGGTAGAATTCTACCAGGAACAGTACCCTGACGATAAGCTGAACCGCCGACTCTCACCTGGCCATCTACTTTACCGCCCCAAATAAAACCGGATTGAAATGCAGCTGTTCTATTACTCCCTTTCGGAAATACAAGGCCGGAGTTACCGTTCTGATTTATATCTGATGAGCCGTTGTTCTCGAACCATGTAGTAATATTGTTTATATTGAATTGAGTCCACGATGGAGATCCAAGAACGTTTGCGGGAGCGGGTTTCTTATCACCGCCTCCTTTAGCAAACACCGCTGCCGAAAAAACAAACAGCAGCAGCAAGCTAAAATATCTGATTAATTTTATATTCATGTTTTACTCCAGTTATATTTTTCAAAACTTAAAATTAGTATTCCAACCTAAAACCTAAACGGACCTGTCTTGGAGGGCCGTACAAGTATAAGCCACTGCCGCCAGCATTAAGATCGGCAGTACCGGCAGAACCACCAAGAGAACCGCCACCATAACCACCCTGATAATTCAATTGCAAAGCCTTGTAAACATCTGCGTATCTCGCACCGTAGGTTTGTATCAACTGGGCAGCAAGTTCCGGATTACTAACTACGCCATCATCTTCTGGTGAACCTGTCCTTAAGAATACACCATTAACATTCCTGTTATCAAACAGATTAATTATAAACACATAAACATTGAGAGATAATTTATCGAACAAAGGAATAGTTTTGTCTATGCGGAAGTCAACCTGAAATTGTGATGGTGTAATAGAAGAGTTCAAAGCTTCAAGTGGCAATCTGAAACGTGAATCTGTTTCAGCATTCAATCCACCGGTGCCTAATGTGTACGGGTGACCGCTGTTAAATGACGCAAGAACAGATACACCAAAATTGTGAAGAATTGAAGGACCATCATTCCTGCCAAATCTATAATCTATATTAACATTTCCTTTTACAGCCAGATTATAAGAGAGAGAGCTAATATATTTTGGATAATAAATCGTTACGCCATCTAGTGGAGCGCCTACAACTCCTACGTTTGAGTATGGGTCCGAACCGGTTCCGCGTGCATCCTGGAAGGATAAGTTAGCAATAGCCGATATTCTCTCATAACGACGCATGTTCAACGAAATTTCGATACCTTTAGTTGTAGCATAATCGCCGTTTGTTAATACATTATAGTTCTGGAACGGAGAACTCTTGTCTACTGCTTGATTGAAGAATTGAACCTGACCATTTATATCTCTATAATAACCTGTAATGTCGAGTGACAAAAAGTCTGTCAACTGCTGGGTAAAACCGAGTTCATATTGTGTCGTTCTGGTCGGACGAATGTTTGCACCTGCAGGTGTTGGAATAAAGAATCCGCCTTTTATTTCAAAACCGATTCTATAATATCCTCTGTATGCAGTACTTAAAGTTGGTTGCTGAATAAATTTACCATACTGAGCATGAAATATAGTTTTATCTGTTACAGGGAATGAGAAACCAAGTCTCGGGCTGAGAGCACTGAATGATGGAACTTTTGTCCAGCCAGCATCTATCAATTCTCCAGAATTTCTATCAACCCCGAGTTCCGGTTTTGTTGGATCTGCAAACATCTTGTTATCAATATCGATGTAATCATATCTCAAACCGGCATTGATTATAAGATCTTCATATTCAATTCTATCTTGAATATATGCGCTGGCAAATACAGGTTTATGTGGCGCATCAAATCCCGAATTACTTACGTTCCCAAAAACATCATAACCGAAATTATTAACACCGGCGGTTAATAAAAGTTGTCTCTTGTAAGCGTTGAGATCACCATTTGGATTTGCTGTTTGGTACTGATATACTTTATTAGCCAATGAGCTGGTTACAACACCACCCCAGTTTCTTATAGTATATTGGGTATAATCTCCACCAACTTTGAATGAATGGGTTTTTCCAGCCAGGAATGTCAAAGCACCGTTTAATGAAATGCTGGATCTGTCAAACTTTGAATATTCAGCAGGAATTGTACCGTTTCTTGTGAAAGTGAATCCCATAACATTTGCAAGTGTTGGTGTAACATATCTTCCCACACGTTTGTTTTCAACGTCAAGCGCAGTTCTGGGAATAGTCCATCCAAGATTTGCATTTGCAACGCTATCTCCGTAACTCCAATAATCCGAACCTAAACCCGGAGTAAAGTTTTCCGACTTCTGCGTATAGTAACCGGCATTTAATTCATAAAACATTGACCCGCTGAGAGCGTGTGTTAACTTGACACTAAACGAACCGTTCGAGCTTTCATTTCTTCCAAGACGCGTTTGCAGTAAATTACGAATACCGCCGCCGCGTTCTCCATTGCTTGCTGTATAAGTACCGGAGAATCTTATAAGAACAGGCTTAAAATCCATGTTGAATGTACCGGTGTAAGTATATTGTTGACTCTGGACACCCCTAAGCGGACCGGCAGGATATACTAAATTAATTGTATCTTTAGTATCCCGATCACCTATAATTCCAAGGTTTGCACCGGGCCATGGTTCTGGATTGGCATCCCGATTGTAAACATAATCGAAATTGAAAAAGTATTTGAATCTGTTATCGAAAAGAGGACCGCTTAATACAGCACTGGTTTCGTTATAGCCCCACCAGTAAGCACCAAGACGTTGCTTGCCGTCGAAAGCATTGTTGCTGCTTTTGAAAGTAACATTGTCTGTTATCCATTCTAAACTTGCTTTCAATTGTGGACCACCGGAGCGCAACTGTTGGCGGACAATACCTGCATTAGCACCACCAAACTCTGCACTGTAACCGCCAGATTGAACTTGAATTTCCTCTATTGCATCTTGAGAAAAAGTAACTGCTCTTCCGCCGCCAACCGGGTTAGTTATAGAAACACCTTCCAAATAATAACCAACTTCATCCACACGACCGCCGCGGATATATAGGTTGCCATTTTGAGAAACCACACCGGCACTTACGGCAACAATTCCGTTAACACTACGAACCGGCAATGCCTGAATATCTTCATTAGTTGTTATTCTCACAGCGTTAGTAGCATCTTTTTGAATTATTGGCTTCTTAGCAACTATTTCTACAGTACCGACTTGAATATCTTCACCCGGTAACTGAATTGTAACATAAGCTGTAAGATCTGCACTAACTCTCACGTTAGAAAGAGTAATACTCTTATAGCCTACATAGGAAGCTTTTAATGTGTAAACACCAGCTTCCAGGTTCTGCAAGAGAAACTCGCCGTTTGCATCAGTATTGGCTCCGGTTGTTGTTCCTGTCACAACAACGTTTGCACCGATTAATGCTTCCCCCGTTTGCAAATCGACTACTTTTCCCTTAATTCTACCCTTTGTACCTGCGGTAAGTAAGACGGGACAAAGAGATAGAAATAACAAAAAGTAAAAAATCTTTCGATGCATATTTTACTCCTTAATTTGTTGATTAAAATTTAAGAAAGGGTTTTTAATTTGAAAAACTTGTACAAAGTCCATCAATAAAGTAACCTCCTGTTTTTTTGAAGTGAAGAGATCCAAAATTAAAACAGTTCCTTCTTTACATATTCCCCTAAACTACATGGAACTTATTGCAACTCTATTAAACCAAACTTACAGATATCAACATCTGAAAAATTCAGTAATGTCATGAACGATAAATCCTACCGGGATCTAAAATTCCTCCCTTCGGTCGAAATGACAAACGATATTTTTCAGGGTCTCAGATAGAAATATACTTTTTTCTTGTGTAACGAATTTAATATAAGTTAAAGTGTTATTGAAAACAAGAATTAATCTTTTCATTTTCTACCCTCTTTTAGAGTTGCCCTTAATTAGTAAGTGAATTTAATATTCAACATTCTCTTTGTCAAGACATTATTCAATGCATAAAATTAATAAAAATTTAACATTCAAAAGAAAAATACGAAACATCTGACTACAAATGTTCGCAAGGTTGGACTTGACAAAACAA
>CAZQQC010000053.1:0-18427 GCA_964595365.1 uncultured Melioribacter sp. | reverse complement strand
GTATAATCTTGTTTATTGATGAAGCGTGTTTTAGTTGTTGGCGGTGGTCTTGCCGGATTATCATCGGCAGTTTATCTTTCGGATAACGAATTTGAAGTAACCCTCCTTGAAGCATCACCGAAACTTGGTGGGAGAACTTATTCTTTGCATAATGATCGTTATAACGATTACTACGACAACGGTCAGCATATTTTAATGGGCTGCTACGAGTACACTCTCGATTTCATAAATAAAATTGGTGGAACGGATAAACTTCATTTCCACGAATCATTAGAAATAAATTTTGTTAAACAGGGAGAAAATTTATTCCGTCTTAAAGCAGGAAAATATTCTTATCCACTCAACCTTCTTTTTGCTATTTTGAAATTCAAAGCGCTGAAACTCAAGGACAGATTTAAGATAATAGATTTCTTCCTCGATTTAATGTGCTGCGCAGGCGAGGATTTGCGGGACAAAACTGTCAAAGAATGGCTGCAATGTAAAAAGCAAAGTGAGAATAGCATCAAAAGTTTTTGGGAGATTCTTGTTGTAGGAACTTTGAACACAAATATAGAAAAAGCTTCTGCAGAAATGTTTGCCGGAATTCTAAAAAGAATTTTCCTACAAGGAAACATGGCATCTACCATCGTCATTCCCGAAACCGGCTTATCCCAACTCTTCTGTGAATCGGCGGCAAAGTTTATAGATAAAAACAGCGGCAAAATAATTTTTTCAGAAAGAGTTTTGAAAGTTGAGTGTACAGACCGGAAAGTTGCAGCAGTCGTAACAGACAGAAATGTTTACAAAAATTTTGATGCTGTAATATTAGCAGTTCCAACTTTTGCCTTATCGAAAATTCAGATAACCGGAACAACTCATCAGTTTCAAATACCGGAGTTACAGTATTCGCCAATTGTGAACATTCATTTGTGGCTTTCACAAAATCCTTTTAGGAGAAAATTTTACGGGCTAATCGGCTCGGATATTCACTGGTTGTTCAATCATGGGTCGCACATAACCTTAATGACTAGTGCTGCGGACAGGATAATTTCCTTTGAAAGCAGCGGGATAAAAAGATGTTTTTGTTCGGAGTTGGAAAAATATTTTTCTATATTTAACAGCGAAATGATTTTGGATTTCGTTGTAATTAAGGAAAAGCGGGCTACTTTTATTCCCGATATCTCTTCAAATAAGAAGAGAAAAGAAAAAGTTAGCTCGCAAATCGAAAATCTTTTTTTTGCTGGTGATTGGACAGATACCGATTTACCCTCAACAATCGAGAGTGCTGTGATGAGCGGTAAATTGATTTCTGAACAAGTAATCTCTTCTCTTAAGTAATTTTTTGTTTAAGAGAAATTATAGATAACTGATGCTGTCAAAATAAACATGGAGGAAGAATGTCTATCCTAAAAGAAAAGCTACGCGAAAAAATAGTAGCCGAACGTCCGAGAACCGAGAGACTTATGAAAGAGTATGGAAATGTTAAGGTCGATGAGGTAACAATAAGTCAAGTTATTGGCGGTATGCGCGATATCAAAAGTCTCGTTACCGATATTTCTTAACTCGATCCTTTTGAAGGAATTCGTTTTCGCGGATTAACTATTCCGGAAGTATTTGAAAAACTTCCGAAAGTACCAAATGCTGAAATGCCTTCTGTTGAAGGATTTTTTTATTTCTTATTAACCGGTGATATTCCCACTGATGCAGAAGTTGCCGGAGTAAGGGAAGAATTCGATAAGAGAAGCGAAGTACCATCTTATGTCTTCAATATTCTTAAAGCTATGCCTATCGACTCACATCCGATGACAATGTTTGCAACCGGAATTATGTCTATGCAGAAAGATTCCATTTTTGCAAAAGATTATCATCGTGGCTTGAAGAAAGCAAATTACTGGGAAGCTTATTATGAAGATGCAATGAATCTTCTTGCTAAACTTCCTGAGATTGCTGCTTTTATTTATAGACTTAAATACCGCGGCGGAAAAATTATTCCCAGCGATCCCAAATTGGATTTTGGTGGAAACTTTGCACACATGATGGGAATCGCAAAACCTTACGACGACGTAGCAAGAATGTATTTTATTTTACATAGCGATCATGAAAGCGGTAACGTTAGCGCACATACCGGACATTTAGTAGCAAGCGCACTTTCTGATATTTACTACGCAATAAGTGCAATGTTAAACGGTCTCGCCGGTCCATTGCATGGTTTAGCAAATGAAGAAGTTCTACGATGGCTGCATGGTGTTATGGAAAAAATGGGAGGTAAAATTCCAACAGAAGAAGATATGAAGCAATTCGTTTACGAAACTTTGAAGACAGGAGTTATTCCCGGATTTGGTCATGCAGTTCTTAGAAAGACGGATCCACGGTATATGGCACAAAGAGAATTTTGTTTGAAACATCTGCCGGATGATTTATTATTCAAATATGTCGATATGCTTTTCAAAGTTGTTCCTCCAATATTGTTAGAACAGGGTAAAGCAAAAAATCCTTGGCCGAATGTTGATGCTCAATCCGGTGTAATCCAATGGTACTATGGAGTTAAGGAATATGAATTCTATACAGTATTATTCGGTGTCGGGCGTGCGCTTGGCGTTTGCTCGAATATAATTTGGGCAAGAGCATTAGGTTATGCGCTTGAAAGACCGAAATCCTTAACAACAAAAATGCTGGAAGATGTAGTATTTGGTAAAAAATAATTAGGCATTCATTTTTATATACAGAGCCCTTGCCTAAAACAAGGGCTTTTTATTTTTAGATTCTTATTTTTGTAATAAAATTCTAACCAGTAATGAATAAGAAGAAGTTAATTCTGATAGCCGGCATTGCTCTTGCTTTTGTTTCCCTCGTATTTCTTTCTGCATACTTTTATATAAAAAGCGAAGAGAATGCCCGCCATGTTCCAATTATTATCACCGAAAGCGAAAGAAGAATTTATTCGCCACCAATTCCGGATACGCTTGAATTCTGCGGAGAACGTGTTCCGCTTGAAGATTTTGATGTTCACGAAAGAATCGATAGAGAATTTCTTGTAAATACTTACTGGCACTCTGCAATGCTGCTTTACATTAAACGTGCGAACCGGTGGTTTCCGATTATCGAACAAATCCTTAAAAAGAATGGTGTGCCCGATGATTTTAAATTTATGGCGGTTGCCGAGAGCGGTTTAACGAATACCGTTTCGTCTGACGGAGCAACAGGCTTCTGGCAATTGATGGAAGAATCAGCAAAAAAGTACGGACTTGAGATTAGCAAAGAAGTCGACGAAAGATACAACGTTGCAAAATCAACTCAGGCTGCATGCGATTATCTCAAAGAAGCGCACGCAAGATTTGGAAATTGGACTTTAACTGCTGCATCTTACAACAACGGAATTAATGGAATAGAAAATCAAATTGGAAGACAGCAGACAAAAAATTATTACAGCATGTATCTCAACGAGGAAACCTACCGTTTTGTTGCAAGAATTGTGAGCATAAAAGAAATTTTCAAAAATCCACATAAATACGGATTCTATTTCGCGCAAAACGATCTTTACCCTCGATTTGATACTTATGAAGTGAAGATCAACTACCCTGTAAAAGATTTTGCGCAATTTGCAAAAAATTACGGTATCAATTATAAAATCCTTAAAATCTTCAATCCCTGGTTAAGAGATAACTTCTTGAAGAATAAAAACAGAAAAACCTACATTCTGGAAATACCTAAAAATGGCGAAGTAAAAGTAGAATCCGGTTCGCCTTAAAATTTGTTTTTTGAATTGTCCATTTTACTTGTTTTGATATTGATATTTTTTTTTATCTTTGACAAACAAATTATCCAACCATTTATTTTCTTAGCAAATGCCTATCAAGAAAAAAGTTAAGTATGTTTTTGTTACGGGAGGAGTTGTATCGTCGTTAGGAAAAGGTATAACTGCTTCGTCGATCGGCTTGTTATTAAAGTTGCGCGGTTACAGCGTCACAATTCAAAAATTTGACCCTTACATAAATGTCGATCCGGGAACAATGAATCCGTTTCAGCATGGTGAAGTTTATGTGACAGATGACGGAGCCGAGACGGATCTGGATTTGGGGCACTACGAAAGATTTCTTGACGTTGACATGACGCGTGCTAACAATACAACAACAGGTCAAGTCTATGATGAAGTGATTACGAAAGAAAGACGCGGGGATTATCTTGGTGCCACCGTTCAGGTTATTCCACACATTACAGATGAAATTAAAAAACGGATGAAGTTTCTTGGCGAGACGGGTAAATACGATATCATCATTACCGAAATCGGTGGGACCGTTGGAGACATCGAAAGTCTTCCTTTCATTGAAGCGATGCGTCAGATTATGCTCGAGATGGGAAGAAAGAATGCAATTAGCGTGCATGTAACTCTTGTACCATACATTGCTTCTGCCGGAGAAATGAAAACCAAACCTACGCAGCATAGCGTAAAAAATCTGCTCGAGCTCGGAGTTCAGCCAAACATTTTGGTCTGCCGTTCGGAAGAAAAACTTTCAAACGAGATTCGTGAAAAAATTGCTCTCTTTACAAATGTTAGAAAAGAAGCTGTGATTTCCGCTTACGATTGTTCCACCATTTATGAAGTTCCGATCGTTTTGTATGAACAGGATCTGGATCAAATCATTCTCGATAAATTGAAACTTCCGGAACTAAATTTGAAACTTGAAGAGTGGGAAAATTTTGTAAACACAATTAAAAATCCTTCCGGCACGGTTAAGATTGCCGTTACCGGAAAATATATTGAGAACAAAGACGCATACAAAAGCATATCTGAAGCTTTTATTCATGCGGGTGCGGAGAACAATGTAAAAGTTATTGCCGACTTCATTAGCTCCGAAGAAGTTGAGTCGAAAGGTGCTGAAAACCTTCTCGAAAATTATGACGGACTGCTTATTCCAGGCGGTTTCGGCGAAAGAGGTATTGAAGGTAAAATTCAGGCAATCAAATATGCGCGCGAAAATAAAATTCCGTTTTTCGGAATCTGCTTGGGTTTACAATGCGCGGTAATCGAATTTGCGCGGAACGTTTGCGGAATTAAAAAAGCCAACAGCCAGGAATTTGTAAAGAATGCATGGAATGTAATTCACATCATGCCAGAGCAGTTGAAAGTGAAAATGAAAGGCGCCTCGATGCGTTTGGGAGCTTATCCGTGTGTTCTAAAAAGGAATACAAAATCGTTCGAGGCATACCGCAAACCGAAAATTTCTGAACGACACCGTCACCGTTACGAAGTGAATAACAGGTTTCGAGAAACTCTTGAAGAACACGGAATGGTTGTTAGCGGAACGTCGCCCGATGAAAAGCTTGTCGAAATGATGGAGATAGCCGAACATCCGTGGTTCGTTGGATGCCAGTTCCATCCGGAGTTGAAATCGCGCGCAACAAAAGCCCATCCACTCTTTCGCGAATTTGTAAAAGCTGCTGTTCAATATTCCTCAAGGTCAAGCAAAAATTGAAAACAAAATATTTATTTACTGTCTTACTTCTGCTCTCGATCAACTCCTTTTTATTCAGCCAGTTGCAAATCCAAAGCTTGATTCAGCGGGGAATGAATCAAGCTTACAATATGGAGTTTGATTCTGCAGAAAAGACTTTTAACCGCATTATCGAATTAAAGCCGGATTCGCCTCAAGGTTTTTATAGAATAGCCGAAATTCATTTCTGGATTTATCTCGGTTCGAAGGACCCGGGCGAGTATCAAGTTTTTCTGAAATTTGCCGACTTAGCCCAGACAAAAATAGACAAAGTTTTGGATGACAATCCCAAAGATTATCAAACCATATATATAGCCGGAAATTTGAATTCGTTCCGTGCTATGGCGCAGGCAACAAATAATTCACCGGTAGATGCGTTTTGGTCGAGCAAGAAAGCCGTTGATTATTTTGAGAAAACCCTAAAGCTAAATCCCGGATATTATGATGCATACCTGGGATTGGGATTGTTTGATTATGCTATGAGTTTTGTACCGGATTTTTTGAAATGGGCAGTTAATCTATCCGGATTAACTTCCGACAAAGCACGAGGATTCCATTATATCAAGACTGCATTTAGAAAAGGTTCGTCCGATAAGACCGAAGCAGCATTTCATCTTTCAAAAATTTATACCGATTATCTGGCTGAGTATGATAGCGCTTCTGCTTTGCTGCGAAGTTTGATTTCAAGATATCCCAACAACACAGTTTTCAATTATCAGTATGCTGTTAATTTGATAAAGGATAAACAATTCGACCGCGCTAACGAACTTCTTAATCGTGTAATCATTCTTAATAATAAAAGATTACCGCAAGTGACAGCTTTGGCATTTTATAGAAAAGGGGAAATTCAGTTCAAGAGAAATCAGTTTAAAGCCGCAATCGTTCAGTACGAAAAATTTCTTGATATTTCCAAAGACCTTGATTTTATTGGAAATGCGGCTCTTAATACAGCGTTATGTTATAAATTTTTAGGGAATGAATCCGGATTCAAAAAATATTTGCTTCTGGCTAAGAATGGCAACCAGGATATTTTCGAAGATTCGTATGCAATACAAAAAAGTGAACAATACTTGAATTATGGAATTACTTCTACAGAATTGAAACTGGTCAGAATGAAAAATAATCTCGACTCCGGATTAAACAGGGTAGTGTATGATAGCTTGAAAACAGTGCTCGATAAAATTACCAAGCGCGAAGAATATGCGCTTGCTTATTTATATTTTGGCAAAGCTTCGCTCGAATTAAAAAAGTACGCCGAGGCATCTTATTCGGCTAATCAAGTGATCAGCCAAAAACTATCTGAAGAAAAATGGATGACTTCGATGGCATACCTGATTGAAGCTAAAATAAAATATGCCACGGGCGACTCTGTAAATGCCAGGAAATTTCTCAAGGAATCCGAAGACAAAAACAATTTTGAGTTCAAAGATTATTTACAAGCACAAATTGAATGGCTTAAACGGCGGTTGCCAATATAAATATGTCAAGAACATTATTAAATCTCCCCTTGTCAATTGATTATTTAACCTCATTTAGATAATTTTTTTTACAAAAATTTGCCAGGTATGTTCAATATTGCTGTTTTTGTTTCAGGCAGGGGCTCAAACTTAAAATCAATTTTTGAGAGAGTTTCTGCTGACAAAATTAAAATTTGTGCGGTCGTGAGCGATAAAAAAGATTGTGATGCCGTTTCGTTTTCAACTAAAAATGAAATTCCTGTTTATCTGGTAAGTTCGAAAGATATTCCCGGATTTTACTCGTACGAAAAATTAGCTGATCAGCTAAAAAAAATTCCGGTCGATTTAATTGTTCTTTCTGGATTCTTGAAAAAAATTCCCGATGGTTTTGTTGACGAATTTGAGTTTAAGATTATCAACATTCATCCGGCGTTGCTTCCTTCTTTTGGTGGAAAAGGAATGTACGGAATGAATGTGCATCGGGCGGTATTTAATTCTACGGCTAAAGTTTCCGGCGCAACAGTACATTTTGTTGATAAAATTTACGATCACGGAAAGATAATTGCTCAAAGAGCAATCGATATTTCTAACGCCGAAAATGCTGAACAAGTTGCCTGCAAAGTACTGGATGTAGAACACGAAATTCTTCCCTTTGTAATTACTAAATTTGCTGAAGGAAAGATCATAATAAATCAAAATAGTGTTATAATTTTATAATTGCGGGATGGTGTGTGTGAAGAAGTATGCTTTAATCAGCGTGTCTGATAAAACCAATATTGTAAATTTTGGGCATGAACTGAATATTCTTGGTTATCAAATTATAGCAACAGGCAACACGTTTAAGCTTCTTCAACAAAATCAAATTGGCTGTATAGACATTAAAGATTTTACCGGCTTCCCGGAAATTTTTGACGGGCGCGTAAAAACTCTTCATCCCAAAATATTCGGTGGAATCTTGATGCGCCGCAACAATCCATCCGATCAAACTCAAGCCGAACAAAACAGTGTTTATCCAATAGATATTATTTGTGTAAATCTTTATCCATTTCCTCAAGTTGTTAACAGAAGCGACATCTCTCCGGAAGAAAAAATCGAAAACATCGATATCGGAGGACCAACTTTAATACGTGCATCGGCAAAGAATTACAAATATGTTTCGGTGCTAACAGATCCTTCGCAATATGATGGTTTTATTGCCGAACTTAAGAGAGGAATTATAAGCGAGGAAACACGAAAGAAGTTAGCGTACGATGCTTTCAGTTATACTTCATACTACGACACACTGATTGCAAATTATTTTGAAAAACAGTTCGAACTGCCGGCTAAAGCAATTAGACTGAACTACAAAACTTCTTTCAGAATACGCTACGGCGAAAACCCCCATCAGAAAGCTTACTTGTTCGGAGATTTCGAAAATTATTTTGATATCTTGCACGGCAAAGAATTATCGTACAATAACCTGGTCGACTTAACCGCTGCAGTCGAACTTGTAAACGATATTGATGAAACCGCTTCCGTCATAATCAAACATACTAATCCATGCGGCGCTGCTATAGGAGGAAGTATTTACGAAGCATACTTGCGTGCTCTTTCATGCGATCCGGTTTCATCGTTCGGTGGAATTGCTGCATTCAATAAAGAAGTCGATGAAAAAACAGCAGAAAAGTTAAATGAAATTTTTCTTGAAATAATATGTGCTCCTTCGTATAACCGGGATGCACTTGAACTATTGAGAACAAAAAAGAACCGGAGAATTGTTAAGCTCAAAAAATTACCGGAAACAGATCGGTTACAAATAAAGTCTATACCGGGTGGTGTGCTGACACAGGAAAAAGATAATTCAAAAATCGATTCTTCTTCCTTGAAACTTGTTACAAAAAAGAAGTGTACCGACGACGAAATTGAAGATCTAAAATTTGCATGGGTGATTTGTAAGCACACGAAGTCCAATGCAATTGTTTATGTGAAAAATAAAAAAGCAATCGGAGTAGGCGCCGGACAAATGTCTAGAATCGATTCAGCAAAAATTGCGGCATCCAAGGCAAAACAATTCGGTCATAATCTAACGGGAGCGGTTGCTGCATCCGATGCATATTTCCCCTTTGCAGACGGACTGATTGAGATTGCCTCAAATGGAATAACAGCTGTTATTCAGCCCGGCGGTTCTGTACGAGACGATGAAGTGATTGCTGCTGCAAACGAGAAAAATATTTCGATGGTATTTACCGGAATAAGAAATTTTAAACACTAAGAGGAATTATGGGAATTCTGGATTTTTTTTCGACCGATGTTGCTATTGATCTTGGAACGGCTAACACTCTAATTTACATCAAGGGCAAAGGCATCGTTCTTAACGAGCCATCGATAGTTGCATTCGATAGGAATACGAAAAAGATTATTGAACTTGGCAATAAAGCAAAAGAAATGCAGGGCAGAGAACATAGGGAAATACGCGTTACAAGACCGATGCGCGACGGCGTGATTGCAGATTTTGAAATTGCGGAAGGAATGATTAGGGCATTCATAAGAAAAGTTACACCAAATTCCGTTGCAAGTAAAAGAATTGTTATTGCAGTACCGAGCGGTGTTACCGAAGTTGAAAAAAGAGCAGTAAGAGACGCCGCCGAACATGCCGGCGCAAAAGAAGTTCATCTGATTGCCGAACCCATGTCCGCTGCAATCGGAATCGGTATAGATGTTGAAGCCCCTGTTGGCAACATGATTATCGATATCGGCGGCGGCACAACTGAAATTGCTGTAATAGCCCTTGCCGGAATTGTGAACGAAGAATCGATACGCATTGCCGGCGACGAAATGAATAATGCTATTATGCAATTTTTCAAAAAGAATTATAATCTTTTAATTGGCGAAAGAACTGCAGAGGCAATTAAATGTGAAGTTGGTAGTGCGGTTCCGTTGAAAGAAGAAGTTACAATTCAAGTGAAAGGACGCGACCTTGTCGGCGGAATTCCGAAAACTTCCGAAGTCAGTTCGGTAGAAATCCGCGAAGCGCTCAATGAAAACATTTCTCAAATTGTTGAATCGGTTAAACAAACGCTGGAAAGAACACCGCCGGAATTATCTGCCGATATTTTAGACCGTGGTGTAATGCTCACCGGGGGCGGCGCCCTCTTGAAAGGTTTGGATGAACGGATTAGAATGGAAACTAATCTGCCGGTTCATGTTGCAGACGATCCATTAACTGCAGTTGTGAGAGGTGCAGGTAAATCAATTGAAAATCTTAACAAGTATTCCAAGGTATTTATTCGTAAAAGAACGTACTGATGTTAAACTTGATTAGAAGATTCGTCGGCAATTTTAAAGAGTATGTTTTATTTGTAGTGCTATCGGTAATCAGCCTATCCGTTTTGTCTCTCAACGAGAAACCCCAGGCAAAACATTTGAAAATATTTGCAGTTGCAAGCTTTGCGGTTTTAAATCAGTTTGTAAGTTCCTTCACATCAATTTTCCAACCCGATCCTTCTGCAGAAGAACTGAAAGCAGAAAATGCCCGGTTGATGCTTGAACTCAACCGGTTAAGAAAATACGGCTTGGAGAATGAGGAACTCCGTTCTATGATTACGTTTAAAGATACAAGCAAATTTCCGCTTGTACCGGCAAAAGTTATTTCCAAATTTGTTGCCAAGACTGAGGGTAATTTTATTATCAACGTAGGTGCAAAGAAACAAATACAAAAAGGAATGCCCGTCATTACCGCTCGAGGATTAGTGGGAATTGCATCGGATGTGTCGGAGAATTTTACTTTGGTAAAAACACTTACCAACAGCATGCTGAGCGTTGCAGTTACAATTCAACGAACGAATGTTCAGGGAATATTAAATTACGACGGAACGAATCTGGTTATCAAAAACATTCCGACAACTTACGATGTTCGGATAGGCGATAGTGTAGAAACTTCAGACTTCAGTTCGTTATTTCCGCCCGCTGTTCCGGTTGGTATAGTTCAGAAAAAAGAATCGAATGTTTACGGTCTTCTTCACAATTTGATTGTTAAACCATTTGCCGACGTTGCCACCGCAAATAATGTTTTTGTTGTAAGGGTTGTTCCCAGTAAAGAAATTAATAACTTAGAGATGAATTTGATGAAGTGACATTTTTATGCTGAACGATTATCTAAAACCGATTTTATATTTTATTCCGCTCGCTGTAATTCAGTTTGTTTTAGTACCGTTGATTTCCATAGACAATGTAGCGCCGAATTTTATTTTAATGCTGGTTATTTATTATACTCTTCGCAACGGACAAATTTTCGGTATGCTGCTTGGTTTTGGACTTGGATTCGTTTACGATTTAATTTCCGGAGGTCTATTAGGTGCGTTTATGTTTTCGTTTACAGTATCGGCTTTTATTTCCGGTTTTTTCTATAACGAGAACAAATTGGATGCAAATCTTGCTTCTTATTTTTTTCTTGTAATTCTTTTTGTTTCGAGTTTTGTTAGCTTATTTATATTCGGTGCTATTTCAAACTCCAGTACAAACATCGGATTTTTTTTTCTCAACGTTGAAGAGGGAATTTTGCCGGCAATTTATACTACGATATTCGGGATACCGCTGGTTGCCTTCAGTTCAAAAAAAGGTTTGCAATGAACGATACGATTTTTGGCCCCGTATTTCGTAAAAGAATTATTTTCTTAATTATTGTCGGGTTCTTTGCTGCGTGTGTCTTGCAGTTATTTAACATGCAGATAATCGAACATCCGATATATTCGGAGAAGTCGAACGAGAACAGCGTAAAGCCGATTCATCAAATGGCTCCGCGCGGAATATTCTACGACCGCTATCGTCAAGTGCTGGTCGGTAACAAACCTTCTTTCACGTTAAGAATAACACCTGCCGAGTATGACAAAAAACTGACTCCGTACCTTGAAGCGATACTCGGGGTAAGCCCGGGTTATATAAACCGGATACTTAAGCAGAACGAATCTTACTCTAAATATATTCCAAGAAAAATTGCAAAGGATGTCGACTTTAAAGTAATTGCATGGTATGAAGAAAATTCTGCAAAACTTGCCGGTGTTGATTACGTTATGGAAACACAACGCGATTATTCTTTTGGTGTAATAGGTGCTCACATGTTCGGATACTCAAAGGAAGTTCCCTCGGAAATTCTTGAACGCCGCAAAAATGAATACGACATGGGAGACGAAATCGGTTTCAGCGGAATTGAAAAAACTTACGAAGATATTCTTCGCGGAAAGAAAGGAATTAAGTATGTTCTCGTCGATTCCAAGCAGAAAACGATCGGTCGTTACAAAAACGGCGCCGAAGATGAATCTGCAATTAAAGGTAATGATTTAATTTTAACGATTGACAAAGATGTTCAAGAGGTTGCCGAAGAAGCGTTTAAGGATAAACGGGGCGCCGTAGTTGCTCTTGATCCTAACAACGGTGATATTCTTGCCTTTCTAAGTTCGCCTGAATATGATCTAAAAGATTTTGCTACTGTCACTTCAAGCGATGTCTGGAAAAAATTAAATTCGAATCCCGACAAACCGATGTTCAACAGAGCTTCAATGTCGATCTATTCTCCTGGCTCAACCTTTAAAATGATTTCTGCTCTTGCTGCTTTGGAAGAAGGTGTTATTGATACTAATTTTAAAGTAACTTGCCGCGGCGGACTTCAATTCGGGGATAGATTTTTTAAATGTTTGCACGTTCACGGTACGGTAAACGTTACGGCAGCAATCGAACGTTCGTGCAATACTTTTTTCTATCAATTAATTCTTAAACTGGGGCTGGATTACTGGTCAGCATATGCAAGCAAATTCGGATTCGGGAAAAAATCCGGAATTGATATTGGCGAGGAATCACCCGGCATAGTTCCATCGACAGAATACTACAACAAAGTTTTTGGAAAAGGGCGGTGGAGTAAAGGTTTGCTTGTCAGTCTTGGAATCGGTCAAGGAGAACTTAGTGTTACACCGCTTCAACTTGTGCAATATATCGCGTTGATAGGCAACTACGGTAAATCTGCAAAACCTCATTTCTTGAAGGGATATGTTGACGCCGGGACAAACAAATATGTCGAAGTTAAACCGCAGTATTACGATTTGGGAATTAGCAGCAAGACTTTTGATATTGTTCGTCGTGCATTATATTTGGTCGTAAACGGTTCCGGAACCGCAACGAACATAAAAATGCCGGATATAGCGATTGCGGGTAAAACTGGAACAGCACAGAATCCACATGGTAAGGATCATTCAATCTTTATTGGCTTTGCACCGTATGATAATCCGAAGATTGCCGTAGCGGTGGTTGTTGAGAATGCCGGATTTGGCAGTGTTGTTGCAGCGCCCATTGCCCGTGATATAATCAAAGCTTATTTGCAGAAAGACAAGCGTGATGAAAAAGTTAATCAGAATCTTGCAAATGCAGCAGTTTCACCGGGAGATAAGAAAAGTGAGAATTAGTTATAAGCTGCAAGACAAATTCGATTTCGCAATTTTTCTGCCGATGATTTTTTTGATCATTGCCGGCTTGCTTGCAATTTACAGTTCAACTGTCAACCATCCCACCGCGCACGGAAATTTTCAAAAACAATTGTATTGGGCTCTCTTTTCCGTATTTATTTTTTTTGTGGTTTATTACTTGCCACAACAGGCTTTCCGGATGTTCGCAATTGTGACTTATCTTGCTTCGATCTTTTTTCTTGTTGCTGTTCTTGCAATCGGTAAAACTGTTTATGGATCTAAAAGCTGGTTCGGGTTTGGCGGATTCGGTTTTCAACCGTCCGAGTTTGCAAAGTTAGCAACCATCTTGATGTTAGCTTACTGGCTTACATATAAAAACCGCGATATAAATAATCTGGTTGATATCGGTGTGGCGTTGCTGATCGGGTTTGTTCCTATAGTTTTGATCTTGTTAGAACCCGATACAGGAACATCTTTCGTTTTTATTTTCATTACAATCTCGCTGATCTTTTGGAGCGGAATAAGTCTCTTCGGTTTGTTCGTGGTACTTTCGCCGGGTCTAATGGTTGTTGCTTCGTTGTTTGGTCTGCATATTTTTATTATCGCGATGATACTTGTAGCACTGGCTTTGTTCTTTTTCAAAAAAGATTTGTTTAACAGTATAAGTGTTTTTGTTATAAATCTTTCCGCTGGTTTTTTCTTCAATTATGCTTATGCAATTCTTAAACCGCATCAGCAGAAAAGAATTTCTTCGTTTCTAAATCCGTATGCCGACCCGCTTGGCGCAGGTTACAATGCGCTTCAAGCAAAAGTTGCAATTGGCTCCGGCGGATTTTTTGGCAAGGGATTTCTGCACGGCAATCAAACCCAGCTTAGGTTTATTCCCGAGCAGTGGACGGATTTTATTTATTGTGTTATTGGCGAGGAATTCGGTTTCGTTGGAAGCGTGATTGTTGTAATACTTTTTTTTATGATATTTATGCGGTTGTTGAAACTCTCTTCTACTGCAAAGGACAAATTTAGTGTGCTGGTTATTGTAGGAGTTCTTGCGCTACTGTTTTCGCACTTCGCAATTAACATTGGAATGAACATTGGTATTGCGCCTGTTGTGGGCTTGCCGCTGCCGTTTTTAAGTTACGGAGGAAGCTCGCTGCTTGTGGATGTGGTTCTGCTGGGTATTGTGTTGAATGTTTATAGAAATAGAAAACTTCATACATAGAAATGAAAAGCGAAATGATTTCCGCTCTGTCAAAGATCAAAAATAAGGTTAGCAGAGGGTTGCATATCTGTGTAGGACTGGATAGCGACTTGAAGAAAATTCCACCGCATCTTGCTGCGGACAAAAATCCGATACTTGAGTTCAACAAGATTGTAATTGAAAACAGTTATAAAGACGCAGCTGCATACAAAATAAATTTTGCTTTCTATGAAAAGTACGGTGCCGCGGGTTTAGATATTATTTCGAATACTTTGGAATTAATTCCCGGCGATATATTTACCATTGCAGACGCCAAACGTGGAGACATCGGCAATACATCCAGTATGTATGCCGAATCGATCTTTGAACATTTTAATTTTGATGCAGTAACTTTACATCCTTACATGGGGTACGATTCGCTCAGTCCGTTTCTCGAGTACAAAGACAAAATGAATTTCATTCTTGCTCTTACATCTAACAACGGATCCGATGATTTTGAAAAACTACAACTGGCAGACGGGACATATCTTTATCAAAATGTTATTCAAAAAGTAAAACAGTGGAACCGGTATAAAAATTGCGGAATTGTTTTCGGTGCAACAAATTCTGAAGAACTTAAAAGTAATATCGATTTAATAGCAGACTTGCCCGTATTACTGCCAGGTGTAGGAACTCAGGGTGGAACTTTGGAAGATATTGTTAAAATCTTTTCGAAAGAGATCAATCAGAATTACATTGTTAACATTAGTCGTGCACTTATCTATTCGGACTCAACAAAAGATTTCGGAACTACGATCAATGAAACGCTTAAAAGATACAATCTTTCTGTTCAATCGCTAAAATAAGTAAGTACGCAACGTCAGTTAGTAATAGCATTTAGATTTACATTATATTAATTTCGCATCAGTAGTAAGGGTTATACCGTAATTTCCTTTAGATTAAGTTCGCATTCAATCGCGCGGATTAAAATGTATAAAGAGCCCAAGGTAAGCGAAAACTCACTATATGAGGTTTGGAAAACTCAAAGATTCAAATTTCCTCTGAAAACAGTTACCGGCGAAGAAATTTCGATACTTGATGCCGGTACTCATAGCGATTCAACAGGCGGACCGGACTTTAAGAATGCGCGGATTCGAATCGGCAATCTTACATATGTCGGAGATATAGAAATCGACAGCAGCTACTCGGATTGGAAATCCCACGGTCACAACATAGATAACAAATATTCAAAAGTTATACTGCATGCCTCGCTCTTCAACAAAAACCGCTACAGCTATGTTTATACCCGCGACGGAAGAAAAATTCATTCAATCTGTCTTTCTCAATTTATCGATCAATCGGTTTTTGAAAATTTTCGAAAAGAAGTAAACAATGAACAGCCGGAGCGAAAATCGGAATTGAAATGTAGCGATGCTGTAAGATCGATGGAAAGTACGTCGAAAGAAAAATACATGTATCAACTTGGCGCCCAAAGATTCGAAAAAAAATGTAAGAGAATATATAACCGCTTGAAGGAGATCCAGTTTCTTAAGGAACTCAATCTGAAAGAGCCGGTCATTTCGTATGAGCTGACGAATAGATTTCATGAGAAAGAATTCAAACATTCCGATTTTGTGTCTAAAGAAATCTGGATGCAGCTTTTCTATGAACTCTTGTTTGAAGCACTGGGATATTCGAAAAACAAGTCGCAGATGATGAACCTTGCCCAGGCAGCAAACATTTTTTTCTTATTGAAAATCGATCGTGATGGCGTTCTTGTAGAAAAATATGAAGCTGCATTGCTAAACATTAGTGGTTTAGCAAACAGCAAAGAGAGCGTTACAGAGCAGAAATCGAAAGAATATCTCGAAAGAATTTCGTTGCACTGGAATTCAATCCGGTCATTTTACGACGGAAGAATTTTCGATGAAACTTACTGGCATTTTTTCCGTCTTAGGCCTCAAAATTTTCCGACCGTACGTATTGCCGGCGGCGTTCGCCTGCTGTCAGAACTTCTTCATAACAATTTGATTGGAACGCTTGCCAGAAAAATTATTGAAATCCATAATCTTACAGTGCTAATAAATTCTTTGAGATCAATTTTTGTGATCAAATCAGATGGTTTCTGGAAAAATCATTACGTGCTGGATCAGTATGCAAGTGGCGAAATTAAATATTTCATCGGCGCCTCGCGAGCAGATGAAATTGTTGTGAATGTAATTCTGCCTTTCTTCGCTGTCTATTTCGAAGTATTTGGTAATCAGAATGTCTCAAAGAAAATTGTAAAGATTTACGGAATTTACGAGCAGAAATCGGAAAACCAGGTTATTTCGGATGTAGCCGAAGCACTCGACGTTAAAGATTTAATGAAGCGGACCATTTATTCCCAGGGCATGATAGAGTTATTTAGAAATTTCTGTTCTAAGAGCAAATGTTTGGAATGCGAAATAGGGAAGACTGTATTTAATTAGTTGGAAATGCCTGTCAGCCGGTTGATCTCGTCTCTCAGTTTTGCTGCACGCTCGTAATCTTCTTTTTCTATAGCTTCTCTTAACAAATCCTGTAATTGAGCCAGGCGTGTTTCAGGTGTACTTTTTTTAGGTGTTTTATGTTCGGTTGCTGGATTATCAACGGCGGAATTCAATTCTTCTTCAGTTTCTTCGGTGGATGGAACAAAAGCGGCAATTCGCATAACATCTTCGGCTACATACAATGGTGCGCCGGTTCTAACTGCAAGCGCAATCGCATCGCTTGGGCGCGAATCAATTTCATTTGTCATCGAAGAAATTTCCAATACAATTTTAGCATAAAAAGTATTTTCTCTCAGTTCGTTAATTATTATTTCCGAGATAGTGCCGCCCAAATTCTCGATAACATTTTTCATCAGATCATGGGTCAAAGGCCTGGGCGGTTTTATGCCTTCCATCTCAAGTGCAATCGATTGGGCTTCGAACTGACCTATTATAATTGGCAATCTGCGCACACCGTAGATTTCTTTCAGCAGCAAAGCATAAGCTCCGCCAGCCGATGGGCTGGCGGATAACCCTAATATTTCAACCTGGATTTTGTTCACAGCAAATTTCTATGATTTTACTTTTTTAATTTCTTCTGTTAATGCGGGCACAATTTCAAAAACGTCTCCAACTATTCCATAATCGGCAACCTGAAAAATCGGTGCGTCTTTATCTTTGTTGATAGCTACGATATACTTCGAAGAACGCATTCCGGCTAAATGCTGGATCGCTCCGGAAATTCCGAGGGCAACATATAAAGTTGGCGAAACAGTTTTACCGGTCTGTCCAACTTGTTCACTGTGCGGGCGCCACCCTGCGTCTACCGCCGCTCTTGAAGCTCCCGTTGCTGCGCCAAGAACATTTGCCAATTCTTCAACGAGGTGAAAATGTTCCGGGCCTTTCAAACCGCGTCCGCCCGAAACAATAATATCGGCTTCGGCTACATCAAGTTTGCCTTCTGCTTTTTTAATGTCTGTAACTCTAACATTTAGATTCGGTACATCAACGTTAACAAGATTAATTTTAGCTTTGTTCCCATCGGCTATACCGGCATTGAAAACATTAGGTCTGAGCGAAAAGATTTTTTTCTGTGATGTAATTTTTAGATCGATCGATGCTTTGCCGGCATAAACCGGTCTTGTTGCAATAATTTCTCCGTTATCAAATTTTAAGGAGGTACAATCCGTTGCCAATCCGGCGTCGATTTTTGCGCTCAAGCGCGGCGATAGATCCTTTCCTAAAGATGTATTTCCGAAAAACAGAATATCGAAATCGTTATCGTTAACAAATTTTGTAATCAGTTCGGTGTAAGCGCTGGGGGAATAGTTTGCCAGATCGGAATTCTTTAGATGTGTAACATTACCAATTCCATAACCAC
>CAZQQC010000052.1:0-18453 GCA_964595365.1 uncultured Melioribacter sp. | reverse complement strand
AGGTGAAACGTGAGAGGTGAAAGGTGAAACGCAACCCCGATAGTTATTCCATTATTTCTTTCAATTGCTTTTCATCCACCTTTAACAGACCATTTGAAATTAATCTTGGCGTTAGATTTTTCCAGTTCTTATCCTTCGCAAAAATATTTTTGAACATCGGCAATGCTTCTTTTAGTCGTCCGTTATTAGCCAGAGTAACTGCTGTCCAATATTTCATTTCGAGATTATCGGGAAACATTTTCATAGCAGCGGAATATTCTTCCATAGCTTTTGTCATGTTGTTCTTTTCAACTTGCAAATCGCCATTGTTCATGTGTTCGTATGCACGGTGAACTTTGAGCAATCTCTTCAATTCGACAAGCGGGGAAGGACTGTCGTCGACCCGGAGATCAACCAATTTGTCTTCCCAAACTTTTCCTGTTGATTTACCGCGGAACACCAGCATTGCCGCCGATTGTTTACCGCGTATATCTCCGCCGGCTTTCTGTGCCGATTCGAGCGCCGCGAGCATTCTTTCTGCCAATTGACCTTTAGAGTTCTTGAATGCTTCTGCCATAGCAGGCCAAACTTTATCTGTTGACATTAAATTTGCTTGAACAGAAAATCCATCGCCAACAATGTTGCCCGCCGGCTGAATACATTTGGAGCCGGTATAAGATGCTGCGCGTCCTTTCGAATCGAGAACTGCAAGCTGGCGAAAATCTCTTCCATCGTCGCTCTTAATTAATTCATCAACAACTTCTTGAGGACTCGCTCCTTTCTTTAGCAGCTCTAATCCGTGTGGACCGAAGGATGGGTTGACGAAAGATTGAGTTGCAATAACACCCACTCCTGCTTCACCCCACGTAACCGACGTTCCGACTGAAAACCAATGCGATTGAACCGCAACGCCTATATCGCCGGTTTGCCGATCGAATGCAACGATCGAAAAAGTATGAGCGAAAGGGGAATCGAGTTTATACTCTTGCGCGGAAAGAATTGAGAATTTGCCTGCTGTCAAAAAGGTGAAGAATAAAAAAATGAATGTTAGTCCGACTGAAGTTTTCGTTTTCATTGTTATTCCTTTCAAAAATTCCACATTTAATTTAGAAATTATCATTCACAACTGACAGCTAAAAGCTAACCGTAAACGGTTCACTAACTTGCTTATGAAACCCGGTGCGCTTATCTTCCCCTCCCGTAAATTAAAAAATTCAGACGAAGGAGATAAAATGAGATTAATTAAAATGTTTGTTCTGTTGTTATTTGCTGCAACGATAGTTAACGCTCAAACAAAGGCGTCCACACAAAACAAGAAACAGACCGGGGCTGCAAAGAAATCTGCGATAACTATGGCAACGCAGGACGATTCGGTCAGTTACGCAATTGGACAAAACATTGGTAATTCTTTGAAAGATCCGGCAATGAAAATAAATTTTGAAATTTTGATAGAAGGAATTCAAGATGTTCTTAGCGGTCAAAATAAAATAAGCGAAGCACAAATGAGAAGCGTACTGAACGCGTTTAATCAGAAAATGATGGCTAAACGAAATGCCGATCTGAATGCAACAAAAGAAAAAAATAAAAAAGCCGGCGAGGAATTTTTAGCCGAAAACAAAAAGAAACCCGGCGTTGTAACCCTTTCGGACGGACTTCAATACAAAATATTGGCGGCGGGACCGGGAACCGGACCAACACCCAAAGACACAAGTAAAGTAAAGGTTCATTACAGGGGAACTCTTGTTGATGGAAAAGAGTTTGACAGTTCTTACAAACGAAATCAGCCGGCTGAATTTCCTCTTAACCAGGTTATCAAAGGATGGGTAGAGGGACTACAATTGATGCATGTTGGCGACAAGTATGAATTTTATATTCCTTATCAGCTCGCTTACGGAGAAGGGGGAAGAGGAGAATCGATACCTCCGGCATCGGTACTAATTTTTGAAGTTGAGCTTTTGGAAATCCTTCCGGGTAAATAATCAAATTTCAGGAGCGAGTGATTCGCTTGTGCTGGTCTCTTGCTCTTTTATATTGTCTACCGATACTTTCACAACAACTTTCTTGACAGGTTTTGGAACATTTATAGACAAGCGCGGCATGTGAACGTCGGTCGGGAAAAAAATAGTAAAGTGGCCTTCATCCACAAGAAGAAAATTTCCGTCCCCTTTATATATTGCGCAATCTTTATCTTCATCATAATCTTCGATGATAATGACTTTTTCAAATTCTGAGACGCCGATTTTTTCTCTGCCCGATGCAACGTACTGAATATCGATATATTTTTTGTGCACTTCCCACTTGCCTGCACTTAACGGCTTGGTATTGTATTCTTCAACAAGAGCGTAAATATTATCGCCGTCTATCCCGTATTTCCCGGGTCCGATTATAGAAAAATCAGTTTCAGAAAGATATTGAAGCGCCTTCTGAATTTTTTCTCCAAGTGAGTAATAGAGTTTTGCGTTTTTGATTTTGTCGAAGACCATAATGCCTCGAAATTAATTTTGCGTTTTTGAACTGTTACAATTTAAACAACGCACTAACCATCATAATATAAAAATTGCTTTTAAAACTTGTGGCGCTGGAAAGACTAAGGAAAACATATCTGATATCACCGGCTAGTATCAAACTGCCCAGTGGTAATTCCGCACCGGCGCCAACATGGTAACCCATGGCACTTGATGTTTCTGCTTTCAACGAGGAAAGACTGCCGGAATAATTTATCTTGGTGTTGTACCATCCGACTCCCACTTCACCATGAACTAAAGGCAGAACATTCAAAAATCCGGTAAGCATTATCGGATAAGTTTTTGCTTTGATAGCGCCGTTCCGATACTCTTCCGATTTATAATAGATCGATCCTTCCACACTCAGTCCCATTAAATTTACGCGCAGTGCAGCACCTGGCATTGTGACAGCATTATCAGCGTCGGATGATTTTATAAAACCAAGCTGCGGTCCGAACGCAACACTCTGTGCAGTCAGTATTGACGAAAGTGCAGTCGATAATACCAAAGTGAACAACATACTCTTCTTCATAAGAACCTCTGATATTGGTGCCATAATTTATAAAAAAGAATTATTAATAGTTTCAACCGCCGTCAAACTATTTCAGAATATTGAGTTGAATGTGTGACGGATATTTCTCGGAGAAATATACTTTGTTAAAAGCTTTCTGAAAATCGCTATCCTTCGCACTGTAAATATCCACAAACTTCTGCGGATTGCGGTCGAAGAACGGGAAGAAACTGCTTTGAATCTGAACCATGATTTTATGACCTTTCAAAAACGTATGGTCGATGTCATTCAAATTAATTTTTACTTCGGTCACTTGATCGGGAATGAACGGTTCCGGTTTTTCGAAACTGTTTCTGAATTTTCCGCGCATGATTTCGTACCGGAGCAGTCTCTGGTACCCGCCCATTTCAATGTTGTTTGGATTGGGATCGGGATTTTTTGCATCATCGGGAAAAACATCAATAAGCTTAACAACCCAGTCGGCATCTGTACCTGTTGTAGAAACAAAAAGATCGGCTTTGATCGGTCCGCTTGCGGTTACATCTTTATCGAGAGGTTCGGTTTCGTAAACCAGAACGTCGGGGCGAACTGCAGCAAAACGTTGATCATCGTTCATGTAAGGTCTCCAATACATTTGCTGTGAATCGTGAAATTTGGAAGTGTAAGGAACCGGTTTATTCGGATCGCTTAAATATTCATCGAATAAATTTTCATCTTCCGCCGGTTCGGACCACTTTAGCGATGCGTTCCGGTCAAGATATAGAGACTTAACTTCAACATTTTTCGGCGGCCATTCATCATAATGCATCCAAACATCGGAGCCGGTTCTAAATGTTGTTGCTTCCGGCAAATTTATTTTTCCGGTTCCTTTCAAATAATAATTGAAAAAAGGAAGAAGAATATTTTGATTGTAGTAATCGCTTGTATTTCCGTCGAATTTAAAATCTCCGAAAGAACCGCCTTCCGATCTTGCCCAGCCGCCGTGAGACCACGGACCAATAACGATGTGCGTTTTGTTATCCGGATTCTTTTCTTCGATGGATTGATATATGTGGAGAGGTCCGTAAAGATCTTCCGAATCGTACCACCCGCCAACAATCAGCACCGCAGGGTTTGTATTTTTGAAATAAGGAAGATTGCATCGCGATTTCCAGAATTCATCGTATGTGCCGTGTTTCAACATTGCATTCCAAAATGGAAGTTTGCCTTCAAAATATTTTTTGTTGGCATTTGCAATTGGTCCGAGGTGCAGAAAGAAATCATACATATCCGGCGAAGCATATTGCGGACCCGGTTTCCATTTTGTTGTTAAGCTGTCGCGCGGCTGGTCGAAACCTTTGAAGAAATCGAACGACATGGAAAGTGTTAACGCACCGTTATGGTGCATATCGTCGCCAACAAACCAATCCGAGATTGGCGCTTGCGGCGATACAGCTTTAAGTGCCGGGTGCGAATCGATCAACGACATGGCTGCATAAAATCCGGGATAAGAAATTCCCCAGATTCCAACATTGCCGTTGTTGTGCTTGATATTTTTTACGAGCCAGTCGATTGTGTCGTAAGCATCGGTCGTTTCATCTATATCTTTACTGCTCTTTTTGTTTGAAATGTAGGCGCGCATGTTGTCATATTCACCTTCGCTCAGAAACTTTCCGCGTACATCCTGAAATACAAAGATGAACCCTTCCTTGGCAAACCCGTCGTTCGGACCCAAACGGAATGGATAATTAGTTTCTCCGTAGGGTACAACTGTGTATGGAGTTCTAACCATGATGATAGGATAATCTTTTGTTGTGTCTTTTGGCGAATAAACCGACGTGAAAAGCTTTATTCCATCCCGCATTTGAATTCTATAATCTTTTTTTGTGTAATGTTCTTTTATCCAATCTACTCCTTGAGCAAAGTTGAAGAAAAAAGTTGTCAGAAATAGAACAAGGAAAAATTTTTTCATAAGTGAGCCCTTTCTAAAATATTTTGCTGACAATTGGTTCTGCCTCGGTTAAATTTTCTTTTTTACCAAGATCGATAAAAACTGAATTTGTATGGTCAAAATAAGTTATTCGGTTTTTAGATGCGACGGATAAATACAGATCTACAAGTGAAAAAACTTTTCTATCAGGCATCCAATCTAAAATAGCGGGTGAGACAATTTGTATCCCGCTGAAAGCGAACGGTTCAAGCGCTTCGCTGTTGTTTCTTACAAGTTTGGACTCGCCGGTATCTAGATTCTTCCAGCCGTAAAGATTTTTTTCTTTATCGAATAGAAAATAACGTGACGATTTCCGGTTCTGTACCGCTAATGTTGCTACGCCTGTGCTTGATAGATGATATTTGCACAGTGCGGCAAGGTCAATGTCCGTAATTACATCCACATTGTGAATTAAGAATGGTTTGTTGTCATTAAAAAACCACGATGCATTTTTCAATCCACCGCCTGTATCGAGCAGTAGTTTAGTCTCATAGGAAATAGAAATCCGTGCGCCAAAATTTTTTTTAGTTTCTAAAAATTGAACAATTTGATCTGCAAAATGATGTACGTTAACAATAATTTCGTCGAATCTGAATTTTAGAAGACGGGTGATCGTTAGCTCAAGCAGAGTTCTACCGCTTATCTCGATAAGGGCTTTCGGTTTTGAATTGGTGAGCGGCCGAAGCCTTGTGCCGAGTCCGGCTGCAAGAATGAATGCTTTCATGTTTTAATCTCTATGTGACTGAGTGATAGATCAACAAAGTGACCAGGTAGTTAGAAGAAAAAGTTTCACCTGTGATGCTTTCAATTTCACGGCTTGATTCAAAAAGGTTGTCAAATGTCGACTTATTGTTGTGAGGTATTTGAATCTGGACTTGGATTTCAAAAACAGAGCCAATTGTTATTCGTAAAAACCTTTTGAATTCTTTTCTTGAATTTCTTTCGAATCCTTTTGCAATATTGCCTGGAATTGAAACGGCAATTCTTCGTATTTGGCTTGTTAAGAAATAAAGCTTGTCGACAGGAAAACTTTTAGTTGTGAAATAGATAGAAGTAACAAAATCCATTGCTCTTTCCCAAACAATTAAACCGCGATATGTTTTGATGCCCGTTTTATTGCTTTCCATTTATGCCCAATTAATTTTTAGTTACTCTGTTACTTGATCACCTTGTAATTTTTCATGAAACAATAACACCCTAACATCAGGTCTATTCGATAAATGTTCGGCTAAACGCAAAGCACAATAAACCGAGCGGTGCTGCCCGCCTGTGCACCCGAAGTTTACCATTAAATTAGTGAACCCGCGCGAGATATATTTTTCTACCGATTCATCGACCAGCGAGAAAACATTCTGCAGAAATTTTTGTGTTTCGGGCTGGGCAGTTAAAAAATCTTGCACCGGTTTGTCCATGCCGGTTAGTGATTTGTATTCGTCATAGCGCCCCGGGTTATGAATCGCTCTGCAGTCAAAAACAAAGCCTCCACCATTGCCGGTAAGATCAAGCGGAATTTTGTCTTTGTAAGAAAAACTATTTATGTGAACCGTCAACTTACCGGCATCGTGAATATCGATCCGGAAATTTTTTAATTCTGTCAATTGGGTAAGTTGATAAAGAGACTTGAGAAGTTCGGGCATTTTTACTTCCGGCGGATGATTCTGTAAAAGCCATTCTAAGTTTCTCAATGCGAATGGAATGCTTTTTAGAAAATGCGGCTTGCCTTCGAAATAGCCCCTGTAACCGTAAGCACCAAACATTTGAAGTAGCCGGATCAGTGCATAACCATCAAAATATTTTAGAAACTCATTCTTGTTTATCTTCTTGATTTGCCCGGCAGAGCTTATATAATGCTCAAGAAATTCTTTACGAAATTGTTGAGGAATATTAGCTTTAGAATCCAATAGGAACGACGCAATGTCGTACTGTAGCGCACCTTTACGTCCACCCTGGTAATCGATAAAATACGGTTCACCGTCGACAAGTATAACATTGCGAGAATTAAAATCCCGATACATAAAATAATTGCAGTCGGCTTGCAGCAAAAATTTAACCAGTGAAAGGAAATCTTCTTCAAGCCTCTGTTCGTCAAAAAAAATGTTTGCCAGTTTCAAAAAATAATACTTAAAATAGCTCAGGTCCCACATCATCGATTGTTTGTCGAACTTAGCGCGCGGATAACATTTTGAGTAATCCAATCCTTTCGATGCAGTAATTTGAAATTGCGGCAGCTTTTCAATTACCTGTTTGTAAAGTTTTGTAGTCTCTACACAAAAATCATCTCCCCGGCGGTTTTTTTCGAGCAAATAAAAAAGAGTTTCATCACCAAGGTCTTCAAGCAGATAAACATGAAATTTCAACTCGACAGTATAAACCTTCGGAACGGTTAATTTATTCTTACGAAAATGTTTTGTCAAATAAATGAAAGCTTGATTCTCGCGCATGTCTTTATTGTAAACTCCGATAGCGGATTTACCTTCCGAAGTAATTCTGAAATATTTTCGAGCCGACGCAGAAGCTGGAAGAGGAGAGAAAGAATCAACTTTCTCTCCCGACCATTTTTCAAAAAGTAGTTTTAGTTTTTCTTCGGTTGACATACAACATGAAATGTTCGTTTAAAAACTAAAACCGTCGTTGAGGACGAACTTCGTTTGGATCGAAATATTTTCCCGGAAGTTTTTCGTCGCGCATTGCCGCATTATAAATGAATGAAGCCATGATCGTTGCCGATTGCATTAAGTCGCCGCGTGAAACATGGTCGACTACGTCCATATTGGAATGGTGCGTCAGCGTCGAGTATTCAAGATCGTCCTGGATAAACTGGAAACCGGGCAGACCTACAGCATCGAATGAAACGTGATCGGTGCTTCCGGTATTTCTAATTGTAACTGTTGAAGCACCGAGATCGTTAAAAGGTTCTAGCCATTCTTCAAAGATCGGTACGACGGCATTATTTCCCTGCGCATAAATTCCGCGAATCTTTCCACTGCCATTATCGTAATTGAAGTAGGAGTCAAACTTATCGTATTCCGGTTTCTTCTCTTTTTTATCGCCATCGAAGAAATGATTTTTTACATAATTTCTTGAACCTATCAATCCTTCCTCTTCAGCATCCCACAAAGCAATTCTGATTGTCCGTCTCGGTTTAACACCGATCGATTTTAGTATCCGGATCGCTTCCATTGCAATAGCGCTGCCGGCGCCGTTATCTGTAGCTCCTGTACCGGCATGCCATGAATCAAAATGCCCGCCCAACATTACTACTTCATCTTTCAACTTTTTGTCCGTGCCGGGAATTTCCGCAACAATATTGTAGCCTAACGAATCGTTGTCGACATAATTTGCCTGCACTTCAATTTCCACCATTACCTCGATATTTTTCTTTAGTATCCTTACCATTCTATTGTATTGTTCGACCGAAACGACTAGCGAGGGTAACTGGGTTTCGGAACCTTTCATATATGAACCTCCGCTTTGAACGAAAATTGTTCCATCTTTGCCTATGCTTGGTTCAAGTAGTATGGCAGCTCCTTCATCTTTTAGGAATTTAGAAACAGCTTCCGCTAATTGACGGCGCGCAATGAATTCTTCCCGTCTAGCAACAAAGGGCGATCTAACACCCGGTTCCGGAGCCATTTCAATTTTTTTTAAGTCATCATCCGATTTTCTTTTCGCTGCCGGATCAAAAGAAATTTCGAGCGGCTGTTCGTCTTGTGCGAGAACAATGGCATCTTTCAACTTACCTTTATATTTCTCCATGTCTTCAACTTTTTTTACCTCGAATAAAACCGGCGTTCCTTTTATTGTGCCGTTTGTCCCGCGGGTCCAAGCTTTCGGGAATGCAATTAGCGGCATGTACTGCGGTGAAGTCATAGCAGCGTAAAACTTGTGAAGTTCCCAACCGCGTCCGAAAGTGCCCCACTTTTCCATCTTTGCATTTTCGAGCCCCATCTCTTTTAATTTATTAACAGCCCACTCTGCGGCTTTTTTGTATTGAGGCGATCCGGCAAGTCGTGGTCCGTAAACATCGCTCAGATATTCCATATACTCCATAACTTTGGAATTTTCAAGCCCTTCCCTTCGGATTCTTTGAATGACTTGAAGATCAACTTTTTCCTGAGCATAAAATGTGAATGAGAAAATGATCAGAAATAGAAATGCCGTAAAAGATTTGTAGCACATAGCTTATCCTCCAATTAAATTTTTACTTAGTTGTTTTTAGAAAAACCTGAATTCTGATATTAAACATTTATTAATCCTCAAAAGCTTAATGCCGATCTATTTTTTTCCTTATCATCTTTTTGAAATGGCAGGTAAAGCCATTTTTCAATTTGTCTTCTGTGGCGGAGTATATGAACGATCGCATGTTCAAACATCATCTCGATATCATATAAGCCCCACTTTGTTTCTTGCCGTGTTGCAAGAATTTCTTTGTCGGACATTTTTAGTTTGTCGCTCACTATATCTGAAGTAAACTTGATCACATTTTCTAATTCTTCAACAGCGTGCACTACGTTGTAAACATGATAATTATGGTTAACAGCGGGCTTCTTGAGAAAGACACAAATCTGATCGGCATAACCATAACTTGAACGAACAACATGTTTCATCACGGTTTGAATTGAGCGGCAATCCTCGTCATTTGTTTTTTGATCGAAAATTTTTGTGAACTCCTCTTGCGAAATTGTGCTGAGCAAATTTTTAAGTTCGACGGAAACTCTTTCATACTCGTCCATCAATGCGCCGATTGCGCCGGGGCGGAATATTCTTTCCATGTTAATTATTCTCCATCATCATAATTAAGAACCGGCCGCAGCTGTCTTTCGGCTTCTTTCAGACTTATGCCTTTGCGTTTTCTGTAATCATTCACCTGATCTTTGCCAATTTTTCCAACGGTAAAATATTTCGACTCAGAATGAGCAAGATATAAACCGCACACAGATGCAGCAGGATACATTGCCAAATTTTCAGTTAATTTTATAGAAGTATTTTTTTCCGCATCGAGCAATTTCCAGATTGTTAATTTCTCTGTATGATCTGGCTGCGCAGGATAACCCGGTGCAGGACGGATGCCTGAATATTTTTCATCGATCAAATCTTTGCTTGAAAACGACTCATGGGCTGCATAGCCCCATAATTCTTTTCTTACTTTCTCATGAAGCAATTCTGCGAATGCTTCGGCAAGCCGATCTGCAATTGCTTTTGTCATAATCGAATTGTAATCGTCATGTTCTTTTTCAAATTTTTCAATCAGTTTTTCGATTCCAAGTCCGGCAGTCACGGCAAACATTCCTATAAAATCTTTTACACCGGAATCTTTCGGTGCAATGAAATCGGCCAATGCAAGATTCGGGATTCCATCGGATTTAACCGCTTGCTGTCTAATTGTGTGAAGAGTTTCTAAAATTCCCGAACGCGATTCATCGGAATAAATTTCGATGTCTTCTTCAACTGAATTAGCCGGAAACAGCCCAACGATTCCGTTTGCAGTCAAGCTCCTTTCAGAAATTATTTGATCTAATAACTTGTTGGCATCGTTAAAAATTTTTTTAGCTTCTTTGCCGTAATTTTTATTTTCGAAAATTGTGGGGTAACGCCCCTTCAATTCCCATGTTAAAAAAAATGGTGTCCAATCGATAAGGTTTCGTATTTCGCTCAGCCGGTAATTTGAGAAAAGAGTTATGCCGGGTTTCAGCGGCTTGGTAGTTTGGAATTTTGTCCAGTCCAATTTGAGTTTGTTTGCTTTAGCTTTTTCAAATGGTAGGTATTCGCGTACTTCACGTTTGCTTAAGTGGTCCCTGCGGAGTCTGGAATACTCTTTCTTCACTTCAAGTATAAATTGCTCTCGTGCATTCTTATTAAGCAGATTGCTCACAACTCCAACGCTCTTTGATGCATCGAGAACGTGAACCGTGGCTTTAGAATATTCCGGTTCAATCTTCACTGCTGTATGAACCCGGGATGTTGTTGCACCGCCGATTAAAAGCGGAATGTTTAAGTTCATCCGTTCCATTTCTCTTGCCACGTGAACCATTTCATCTAACGATGGAGTTATCAGTCCGCTCAAACCGATTATATCAACTTCCTTTTCGATCGCAGTGGAAAGAATCTTATCCGACGGGACCATTACGCCGAGATCGATAACGTCATAATTGTTGCAACCGAGTACAACTCCCACAATATTTTTTCCGATATCGTGAACATCGCCTTTGACAGTTGCTAATAAAATTGTTCCCGTTCTGCCATTGCCATCTCCGAAAGGAACCCCGCCTAAATCTTCTCTTTCGAAAAAAAATTTTGAAACTTCTCTTTCTTTTAACCTAACAAGAATTTTCTCCAAAACTTTTTCGACATCATTTACCACTTCATCATTTGTGAATCGTATAACTTCGAACCCCTGTTCGTTAAGCCATTGAGTTCTAATCTCATCCGATTCTTTATTCTCGGGCAATTGATGAATTAGTCCATCGATTTCGACCACCAGCATTTTGCTAGGGCAAACAAAATCGACAATATATTTTCCAATAATATGCTGCCTGCAGAATTTATAATCTTCAAGCTGTTTCGATTTTAGAAATTCCCAAATTATTAATTCCACATTCCTCGGTTTATTACGATGAGTAAGCACAACCTCTTTTAACTTTTCATAGTAAGCTGGATCAACGGTCTGCCATCCAAAAGAATCTTTCTTCGTGCAAACCACTTCCCTTTTGTTTTGCCTGCTAAGCGAGGCGGGTTGTGAAAGTGAAGGGGGATTGGCGATAAAGGGTTCGAGATACGCCACAGCTTTTTTCATTACCCGCGCACTTTTAACCACTTGTGGCAGAAACATTTTGCCGGATCCAAAAAGATCGCCGACAATGTTCATTCCGTTCATCAACGGGCCTTCGATAATATCCAGCGGTTTCGGATATTTCTTTCTCGCTTCTTCAATATCCTGTTCAACAAATTCGACAATACCTTTGACAAGCGCATGTTTCAATCTTTCTTCAACAGGTTCTTTTCTCCATCCCCCATTTAACGTTTCCCGTTTTACGTTCTGAGTAACAGTATTTGCAAATTCAACTAATTGTTCTGTTGCATCGGATCGCCGGTTCCATAAGACATCTTCCACTTTTTCCAGAAGTTCTTTCGGAATTTCTTCGTACACAGTAAGTTGACCGGTGTTTACAATTCCCATATCCATGCCGGCTTCGATTGCATAAAAAAGAAAAGCCGAATGCATCGCTTCGCGAACCAAATCGTTTCCGCGGAATGAAAATGAAATGTTGCTTACTCCTCCGCTTACTTTTGCAAGTGGAAGATTTTTCTTGATCCACCTGACAGCCTCGATATAATTGATTGCATATTGATTATGTTCTTCGATTCCCGTAGCAACGGCAAAAATATTCGGATCGAGAATTATATCTTGCGGCTGGAATCCGATCTCCTCGGTTAAAATTTTGTACGCACGTTTGCAAATTTTAATTTTTCTTTCGAATGTGTCGGCTTGACCTTCTTCATCGAATGCCATAACAACTACTGCTGCGCCGTAGCGTAATATTCTTTTAGCATGCTCTTTGAAAAGTTCCTCTCCTTCTTTCAAAGAAATTGAATTGACAATACCTTTGCCTTGAAGACATTTTAATCCGGCTTCGATTACCGGCCACCTTGATGAATCGAGCATAAGTGGAACACGCGCAATATCGGGCTCGGTCGAAATTAAATTGAGAAATCTGGTCATCGCTTTTTCAGAATCGATGAGAGCTTCATCCATATTTATGTCTAAAACCTGAGCACCGTTTTCAACTTGCTCGCGTGCGACCGATAAAGCTTCCTCATAATTGTTCTCTTTTATAAGCCGGGCAAATTTTCTGGAGCCGGTTACGTTTGTCCGCTCGCCAATGTTAACAAAATTTGTATCGGGACGAAAGACAAGCGGCTCCAGCCCGCTTAGACGGAGATGGGGTTCAACATCCGGAATTCTTCTCGGGGGGAATTTCTTTGCGACTTTTGTAAATGCCTTGATATGTTCCGGAGTTGTTCCGCAGCACCCGCCAATTATATTGAGGTAACCTTCGCGAGCATATTCTTCCAGCACTTTTGCCATCGAACCGGGCGGTTCATCGTAACCGCCGAATTCGTTTGGCAATCCCGCATTTGGATACAAGCTGATGAATACATTTGCGAGATTAGATAGTTCGGAAATGAAAGAGCGCATTTGTTCCGGTCCGAGCGAACAATTTAAACCTACGCTCAATAAATTTTTTGTGTGAGCAACCGAAACCCAGAACGCTTCGGTATTTTGTCCGGAAAGTGTTCTGCCGCTCATGTCTACAATTGTTCCCGAGATCATAATTGGAATTTGGTTATTCGTTTCGTCGCACAATTCCATCATTCCGTAAAGCGCTGCCTTTGCATTTAGCGTATCAAAAATTGTTTCGAGGAGCAGAATATCTGCGCCGCCGTCAATCAATCCACGCGCCTGCTCTTTGTATACTCTTTTCATCTCATCGAAGGTAACAGCACGGTAACCGGGATTGCTTACGTCCGGCGAAAGCGATAATGTTTTATTGGTAGGGCCAAGAGCACCGGCTACAAATCTTGACTTGCTTAAACTTTTTTCAGTGAATTCCAGAATTGTTTCTTTTGCAATTCGCGCCGCTTCAAAATTTATTTCGTAAACTAACCCTTCGGTTTTGTAATCTGCTTGCGAAATTGAATTACCGTTGAAAGTGTTCGTTTCAATTATATCAGCGCCGGCATGCAGGTATGCCTTGTGGATGCTTTTTATAATTTCCGGCTGCGTTAGCACCAGCAAGTCGTTGTTACCTTTCAAATCAACCGGATGATTTTTAAATCTATCTCCTCTAAACTTTTCTTCGGTAAGTTTATAGCGCTGAATCATAGTTCCCATTGCGCCGTCTAACACCAATATTCTTTCGGACAATATTTTTCTTAATTCATTCAGCATTAATAGTTAACCTTATCACTCTTTTGTAGTTATAGGCGAATATAGTTAAATTGAAGTCGAATTAAAATTTAAGCTTGGTGAAAAAATGGTTGTTGTTACTGGCGGGGCAGGGTTTATTGGCAGCGCACTTGTTTGGAAACTAAATAAAATGGGGCAAGACAAAATCATAATTGTTGATGAACTTGGAAAGGATGAAAAATGGAAGAACCTGAATGGACTTAAGTTCGAAGATTTTTATCATAAAGACGATTTTATGGGATTAATTCTTCAACGTCAGATTCAATTCAAAATCACTTCTGTAATTCATCTCGGCGCATGTTCTTCAACCACCGAAAAAGATGCAGATTATTTGATGGATAACAATTTTCATTATTCGCAGGAACTTGCTAAATACAGCCTGGAAAAAGGAATCCGGTTTATATATGCTTCGTCGGCAGCTACATACGGCAACGGATCAAACGGCTACGAAGACGATGAAAACAAAATGGAAAACTTGCAGCCTCTTAACATGTACGGTTACACCAAACATCTGTTCGATACATGGATCAAACGAAACGGGTTGCTTAATCATGTTGCCGGACTTAAGTATTTCAATGTGTACGGACCGAATGAATATCACAAAGGCGATATGCGTAGCGTTGTGCACAAAGCGTTCGAGCAGGTGCGGGATACCGGCAAAGTTAAACTTTTTAAATCGTATCGTTCAGATTATAAAAACGGCGAACAGAAACGCGATTTCATTTACGTAAAAGATGCAGTAGATATGAGTCTCTTCTTCCTCGAACATCAGGATAAAAATGGAATTTATAATATAGGAACCGGACGCGCACAAACCTGGATTGAATTGGTAACTGCACTTTTTGATTCGGTAGGAAAACCGGTAAATATAGAATTCATCGATATGCCGGAAGACATTCGTGAAAAGTATCAGTACTTTACCGAAGCGAGTTTGTACAAATTAAAAAATGCAGGCTATACTAAACCAATAATGAATGTCCGCGACGGCATTACAGATTATGTCAAAAATTATCTTTTAAAAGATGTTTATTTTGGAATGAGCAATGAGTAGCAACATTCAGCTTGAAACTACAAAAGCGCGAAGCGACTTTAGAAAACGAATTTACTTTTTTACTTTAAAGCTGATAGAGTTTATAGATTCTCTTCCAAAAGATAATGTAACACAACGTATTGGCGATGAACTTTTCGGTAGCGGAACAAGCGTGATAAGCAATTATATTGAAGCTACGGCTGCATCGACAAAAAAAGATTTAACGAATTACACAATCTCCTCATTAAAATTTGCAAATGAATCGAAATTGTGGCTTGCGTTGCTGCGCGACAGCAAACGAGCACGATCTGAAAAGGTGAAATGGTTTTTGGATGAACTCGATGACATTTCAATTTCATTAGCAAATTCAATTAACCACCCGAAATAAAATGCAGCTCGCAACACTTTGTTATGTAATAAAGGATAACCGAACTCTGATGTTGTTTCGCAACAAAAAGAAAAATGATCTGCACGAAGGTAAATGGAACGGACTTGGCGGAAAGTTTGAACCCGGTGAAACACCGGAAGAATGTGTAGTTCGCGAAGTAAAAGAAGAGAGCGGTTTGCTGATTAAAAATCCGTCGCTTCGCGGTCTTGTAACTTTTCCCATGTTCGATGGAAAGAAAGACTGGTATGTTTTTCTGTTCACGGCATATAAATTTGAGGGTAAGCTGGTCGACTCTTGTGAAGGGGAACTTGAATGGATTCCTAACGATAAACTTCTTGATTTGAATTTGTGGGAGGGCGACAGAATTTTTATTCCCTGGTTGTTTCAAAATAAATTTTTTTCCGCAAAGTTTGAATACGAAAACGGTAAGTTTGTAAGGCACTCGGTTGAGTTTTATCGATTTTGAGTGAGGATTGAGATGAAAAGATTTAGAAATGACCCGTCTGTTGATTCCGATTCGGTTGAGGAATTGAATCGCGACCGTATAGGTGCGGAAACAGTTCTGAATCAAAGGTTAACTCTCTTCTTAGTTGTTTTTGCTGTAGTGATTGTGAGTGTGCTGAACGCTCAGAAAAAAATTTTCTTCTTGTCGCTTCTGTTTGCCGGATTGGTTATCTGCTGGGTCCTCGCTTACATAGTTGTTACTTCCGCAAAAAAAGTTGGTTACTTAGTCAAAGAGATAAATGCGAACGATCCAGTTGCAAAAAAGATCGATCGGAAAGGCAGCGGGCGGAGTGTACGTTTCCTGCTCGGTTATTTCATTCCCGTTTTCTGCTCACTGCTTTTAACCGTTGCTTTTTTAACCGGGGCGCTCGGGTTTATTGATCCGTATCTTTGGCCGACAAGTATTAACACAGCTACTGTGGAAAACAAACTAAAGGAAATTGGAACAGAAATTAATAAACAGATTGAACCACCAAAAGATCGGACTGCGGGGCATTTTAAGAACATTGACAGTGTAATTCTTTTGTCGAAACCAATTACCGCTGAAAAGAAAAATGCGTCGGCTAAACAAAGTACCTCCGCACAAATTAAATCAAGTTCCGATAAATTTTCGTCAGACTTTAAAAACGTAGATAGTGTGATAGCTCAAAGCAATACAGGTCCACAAAAATCTAAAATTAATGCCCGCGATGTTCCTAAGAAAGCAGCACCCCTTCAAAGTTCGAAGCTGGATGCTGAACTAAAAAGTCTTGATAGTGAAATGGTAAAATTAAAATCGGGACAAGCTGCAGGGAAGACGAAAGAAATAAAAACCGATACAACTAAAACTAAAATCCAAAAGAAGATCATCTCTTCTCAACATTTTGAAAACATAGATAGTGTTATTTCAAAACCGAAGTGACGTTTGCAGTTTATCTTTTTTGTCAATTCAAAAATTTCTTTTTAAAAAACCCCGAATTAAATCGTTAACGCATTCCGGATTTTCTATTACCGACATGTGTCCGGATTGAGGGATGACAGCAAATTCCGCCTTTGGAATTTCTTGTAAGAGCTTCCTCATAAGCTGCGGCGGGCAGATTTTATCGAACGAACCGCTAAGAATTAGAGCGGGAATTTTTATATGCGGCAGAAAAGAAGTTGTATCAGTTCTGCTCAGCAGCGCAATCAAAGCACCTTTGACTCCAACGGGATTATGCTTGTGCACTTTGAACAGCGTGTTGAGAAAAAGTTTCTCGTTTTCTTTGGAAGTATCTTCCGCAAAGCAGCCGGTCACAAACGGATCAACAAACTTTATTAATCCTTCAGTGTTGATTTGATCAATCCCTGCAGCGCGTTTTAATTTTGCCGCATTGTCGTCTGCTTCCGATTTTGTGTTACATAATATCAACCCGCCAAAGTTATCTTGCCTTTTCTCAATTGCGCGCAGGGCTATATAACCACCCATCGAATGACCGCACACTACCGGTCTTAGAAGCGACAGTTCGTTTATGATTGAGAATAAATCGTCAACATATGCTTCCATTGTGTACTGCCCGTCGCCAACATAACTTTCTCCAAGACCCCGCACATCGTAAGCAACACAATAGTATTTGTCGCTCAACTCTTTAATTTGAAATTCCCACAATGTATGATCGAACGGAAAACCGTGTATGAATACAATCGATTGATTGTAATTTTCGCCGGATGTATGAACGGACAGGTTGTTGATAGTTAGTTTCATTTTTCCCTCGGTTTCAAGGAACAATTTTTTTTATGCAGAAGATAATAATTCTATTCGTTAAATCGAAAAGGCACTATAAGAAAACAGTTAAAATGATTTCGCTGGCAGATTGAAAAACCATAATTAGTTTGATCAACCCTTTATAACTCCAAGCGGGCAAATTTTTGCAACCTTAGTGCTGATTCCGGCATAGTGCATTGTATCAACTACCTCCGAAACATCTTTATACGCATGCGGCATTTCTTCGGCTATCGTTTTAAATCCTTTTGCTTGAATAATAATTCCCCGATCGGTTAATTCTTTCAAAATGTTTCTTCCTTTAGCAGCTTTCATTGCTTGATGGCGGCTTTGAATTCTTCCCGCACCGTGACACGAGCTTCCGAATGTTTCTTCCATTGCTTTTTCTGTTCCTGCTGAAATAAAAGAGTATCTTCCCATATCGCCGGGTATTAAAACCGGTTGGCCTGTTCTTCTATATTTCCACGGGATGAAAATGCTGCCCGGCGGAAAAGCGCGCGTAGCTCCTTTTCGATGAACACAAACTTTTTTTCTTTTACCGTCAATTTCGTGCTCTTCCATCTTTGCGATGTTATGGCACACATCGTATAACAAGCTAAAACCAAGTTCATTTTCCGGGATACCCAAAGTTTCTTTAAAACTTTTTTTTGCAAGATGCATTATAATTTGCCTGTTGTTCCATGCAAAGTTAGCTGCGCACCGCATTGCAGATAAATAATTTTTCCCTTCTTGAGACTGAATCGGGGCGCATGCTAATTGTTTGTCGGGAAGATCGAATCCATATTTATTTTCTGTCCGGACAAGAATTTTCAGATAGTCGTCGCAGATTTGATAACCCAACCCCCTTGAGCCCGTATGAAGT
>CAZQQC010000051.1:3811-18465 GCA_964595365.1 uncultured Melioribacter sp. | reverse complement strand
GGCACTTGTAGCCGACATGGAGAGATTAGGATTTTAAGAATTTGATTTTCCGAATCTTTTCACCGCTGCCAGCTTCCACTTGATAGAAGAATTAAGTCAAGCGAAGTTGATCTCGAAAGTACTTGTTTAATCTAAAATAGACCACGGATAGCACGAATTAAATAGATCTTCACAGATTTATTTTTTGATAAATTACTTTTGAGCCAGCTTCTATGCCGAAAGGGAACCTTTCCGCCGAGCAAGTTCTTTGGAAGGCGTAGCATCGGATTAGTGTATGCATGCCGACTTGCCGTAGAGGCGATGGCAAAATAAGGAGCGGAACACAAAGGCGGATTGAAGTAACATATTGTAGAACAAATACAATTTCGAATATCAATGATGAATACAGTAAAATATTCCCTGAATTAGATGCTTTTGTTTTTTTATATGAAATCTGTAACTTCTACTAATTTGGGTTAGGAACTCTCAAAGCTAAAACTTAAGTCTTTCTTCAACGCGCTTTGCATCAAAGCTCCAGCGCCCCTCCATTATTGCTATTCTTTTAGCATACTCATTAAAGAAAAACAATAAGGTACCTGCGTGAAAAAAAATGATCGAAAAAACTTGACCGAACAATAATTGTTTCATATATTCGTATAGTTAAATGATCGTTTGTCAGAACGACAATTGGAAATAACGACAAAATGATAAAGACACAAAATATCATTCAAAGAGTTCTTCTACAGAAGGATGAGGTTTCTATCAATGAGATTATCGATCTCGGCTGCAGAGTCAAAAAATCCGAACATTCTATTCGAGCGTCCGTAAATCGTTTAGTGCAGGACGGCACTTTGACGAAAAGGAAAAAAAACGGCACCCTATTTTATAAGTTAAGTAAAGAAGGCGAGCGTAAGATACAGATTGCAATCCAAAAGCATTTACAAATTGATTCTCAGATAGCTGGAGGCTCCGCAAAAGAAAAATGGGATGGAATCTGGACAGTTGTAGTATTCGGTATTCCGGAGACTCTAAGAAAAAAAAGAAACGAACTTCGGAACGAGTTAATAATGTTGGGATTCGGTATGCTCTTCGGCAGCGTGTGGATATCTCCGTACAATAAATCGGCAATGATGAAAAAATTGATAGCATCTTTGAAACTTGAAAAACATGCTGCAGTATTTCAATGCCATACAGCAGAACTTGAGTGCTGCAACAATGTGAGGGATATTGTTTACCGTGTTTGGAATTTAAAAAGAATAGAAAGCCTTTATAGAATTCACATAAAACCATGGAAACAACTTGCCAATTTTCTTAACAAAGTAATAAAGAAAAACGAACAATTAGAAGCCCGAGAACTTTTTCCAAAAGTGCTTAAAATGCAGCTTGATTTGATGGATATTTTTGTTGAAGAACCAGCACTGCCAAAGGAATTATTACCGAAGAATTGGATCGGATTTAGTTTTCATGATCTTGCCCATCATGTTACCAATTTGCTGAACAAGATGGAATTTTCCGATGAGTATGCGTATCTGGTACAAGTTCATGAAATTCAAGGTATGATGCTGCCAACATCTAAACTTTGTGCCGAGGTAGTAGGAAAAATAAGTTAACAAAATAAAAAACCCGGGATTAGTGCTGCGAACACTTTCCCGGGCATACGCAAACGTAAAATGTCGTGTTAAGACTTTTGAACTATCTTCATTAAAGAAGAAGCTTTTTTTGTTTGCATTCAAAATTAATAAAAGAACGAAGGATATTCAATTAAGTGGTAAAAGTGAGGAGTTATGCACAAATATTTTTCTAATGGAAATCAGAAATATTTTTTCTTCGGCGGGAAAGGTGGAGTAGGCAAAACCACAATGGCTGCTTCATCTGCAATTTACTTTGCTAATGCCGGTTATAAAACATTAATTGTATCCACGGATCCAACAGTGAGTCTTTCGGCAATTTATCAACAAGACATTTCTGAAATCGAGCCAACTGAAATTAATGGGATACAGAACCTTCATGCGCTGAATATAAATCCAAAATCTGCGACGGGACCTTTTCAAAAAAGATTGAGCAACACGGTTATGCAATTCACAAATCTTTTCGGTAAAGAAACTTTGAACACTCCTTGCATGGAAGAAATGGCTGCGTTCGATCAATTTGTAAGATTTCTAAATGATAGCTCGCACGATATTGTAGTTTTTGATACGGCTCCTACCGGACATACACTCCGCGAGCTTGCAATGCCGTTCGATTGGGCAAACTTTCTAACCAATCAAATAAAAAATCGAAAAGAACTCTCTTCACTGTTAGGTGGAACTATGGATGAAGGAATGATAGAAGATTTGAAACTGGAAAAAGCACGTTACGATATGGCATTAAACACTCTCAAAGATGAACGTCGGACTTCTTTTATCATTGTTTTGCTCGCAGAGAAATTACCCATCGAAGAATCTACCATGGCAATCGAAAATCTTAGCACATTAAGTATTAATGTTTCCGTAATGATAGTGAATGAAGTTATTCCTTATGAAGTATTGCAAGGCAATTGGTTTTTGCAAAGGCGAAGAGAAACACAAGATTATTATCTATCAATTATTCAAGAACGTTTTAATAGTAGAACTATTGTTCAAGTTCCTTTATTCGAAACAGACGTTGTAGGTATAGAAAGCTTAAAAAATGTCGGGAGAATACTTTATGACAACTGAAATTGTTGTACTTTCGTTGGCATGTTGTTCTCCAGCTATGAAAAAGTTTGATGATCAGCTTCTTGAAAATCTAAGCGAAGCCGTAAAGAGGATAAATATTTCAACTGAAATAAAAGTAGTATCGGGTGCGGACTTATTCGCGACAAATCAATTTGAGAACGATTATATAAAACAGATAATTCCTCTCGCGCAAAAATATGGAACTGCTGTTGCACCGTTAGTCTTCATAGATGGGAAACTAAAATTGTATGGCGGTGTTCCATCTATAGAAAAAATAATTGAGGTATTAAAAACATGTCGATCAAATTAAAAGAAAAAAATACGGATTCTAATCTGAAGAAAGAAACGATTCATATAAAAGGGATGTGTTGCTCGCGATGCGTCCGAATTTTAAATAATGAATTATCCAATCTACCTTTTAAGAAGATAAAAACGAGGATTGGCGAAGTGGAAATTGAGTATGACGACGGCAAAATATCCCATGAACAGATTCATAGCGCTATAGAGGATGCCGGTTTCGAAGTCATGGCACTTCTCAAAGAAAAGAAAATCGAAGAAGTGAAACAATATGTCAGAAATTACCTCACGGATTCAAATGCACTTCGTCTCTCGGTGCTCTCGAGAGAAGTAGGTGTCAGTCCTTTTCACTTAAGCCGAACATTTTCTGTGATGGAGGGCGAGACATTGCAGAATTTTATTATCCGTAGCCGCATCGAATATGCGGCAAAACTTTTGCGGGAAACAGATCATTCGGTACTTGATATTTGTTTGGAAGTGGGATTCAAAAGCACAAGCCATTTCACTCGGAAGTTTAATGAGCACTTTTATCAAACTCCGTTGTCGTACCGTAAAGATCCATCCAGAAGCAAAAGACGGCACTTTTTTCGCAAGCTACAGAACGATTTCCGGAACGCATTTTTCCATATTGGTAAATCAAAAAACCATGGTAAACATTTTTGAAAAATCCGATCATTACTTAACAAAAGAATAAAGGAGCATCTTATGGTGAGAATATTTGTTTTGTCTCTTTTTTTTGCGGGATATTCTATGTTATCTGGTCAAGTAAAATTTCCTGAAGATGAAGGAAGACATCCAGATGCCAAAATGGAAATGTGGGATATTTTTGGACATCTTACGGATGCATCTGGAACTCGAATAGGAATTATGTCCTCCTTTTTCACAGGGAAGTATCTCTTTTTTCGAGGAAATGCAGTGCTTGTCGGTTTCTCCGATGAAAAACAAAAAGTTCTTCTAAATGATTACAAATTTTTTCTTCCACTGTTCAGTTCTGTCGAGCATACAGAAGGGAAACTGTATGAACGCTTTGGAGATAATCTTTTAACGAAAAAAGAGGATGGTACTTATAGCTTCACACTCAAGATTGGAGATTATGCTGCAGAGTTACAGCTTACGCCGAGCAAGAAACCTCTGCTCTCCGGACAACATAGTGAAACACAATATTTTTTCCCGCGACTTGAAGTGCGGGGTAGTATTACTACAGGTGATGCGAGGACCAAAACGGTGAAAGGCTTTGTAAGCTTAGACCATGTTTGGACTGCTTCGTTGGAAGAAGACCACGACGTTTTTGTTATTCAACTTGAGAATACTTCCGACCTTTATGTTCTTTTTCGACATAATGAAAGAGGGGAGGGCCCGATGAAAGGAAGCTTTGTCGATATTTCATATGCGAATGATAGACAGATTAACGAAAATAGCTTTACGATCAATATTCTTGGATGGTGGAACAAAACCGGAGAAGAAAAAAAATACCCAAGCGGTTGGCGCTTATCCATACCTTCCCAGAATATTGATCTTACATTGGTGCCAACATTTCCTGATCAGCAGATGGCGATGATGGGCACGTCCTGGTGGTCAGGAGTAATTATGGTTGACGGTAAGGTTGCAGGGAGAGAGGTGAAAGGGAGGGCATGGGTTATCTTGCACGGTTATAATTAAAGAAGTTTTCTTGTTAGGAAAATTAAACCTCAATCGTTTAATACAGTGGAGAAGCATAGTGGAATAACTGCAATATTGTAGAATAGGATTAAATGAATCAACTATAACAAACGGGTAAAATTTGAAAATGGAGTTTTTTTATGATGCCTTGTTGGCGAATATTTTTGTTTTTATGCTTCATCTTTTTTTCTATTTCCCCATTATTTGCTCAAGCCGTATCCGAAAAATCGAATGGTAGTTTAACTCTTGCCGAAAGTGTTAGTCTTGCGCTTGCCAACAACAAACAAATACAACAGGCAAAGGAATTAATTTCCGGTGCTTATGCAAAAATTGAAGAAGCGCGTAGCGTTTTCTATCCTCAGATTCAATTGCAATCGAACTACACACGTCTCAATTATGTATCTAGTTTCAAGATCGCGTTACCGGGGTATCCGTCAGAAGAAATCAAGCTGGGGCCGCTCAACAACTATTCTGCTCAAGTTTCTCTTTATCAATCACTCTACACCTGGGACCGCAATACAAACGGCGTTGAACTGGGCAAAATAGAGCTAACGATGGCAAAAGATAATACGGCAATTACGGAAAGAGAAATAACGTATGCGGTCGTTCAATTATTTTACCGGATACAAATGGTACAAGAAGCAATAAAAGTTATATATGAAAATCTTAAACTACTCGATGGACATCTTTCTGTAGTTAAAAAAAAATTTGATGCGGGCGAACTCTCAAATTTTGACCTTCTTTCTGTTGAAGTTCAGATAAGTACTACTGCCGGACAAAAACTTGATGCCGAAACAAGCCTTAATAAACTAGAGATAGAATTCAATAAAATGCTTGGAAGACCCGCAGATTCACCTCTTATTCTGGAATACCCGAATAACGGAACACCTAAATTAAATGATAAGAACATATACCAGAACAATGCTTCCGAAAAAAGAATTGAATTGAAACAGATACAAAACAAAAAAAACCTTGCCGAACTTCAGAAAAAAATTGTTTCGTCAATGAATAAGCCAGATATTAACTTATTCTTCAATTGGAATATCAAAAACGGTTACTTGCCTAACATTGATATATTGAGAGGAAACTGGTATACCGGCTTGATGATATCTTATCCTCTCTTTGATGGATTTAGAACCAACTCGCAGGTCAATCAATCGGAAGCAAATATTAGATCTGTGCAATTAGAGTATGAGAATGTAAACCAATCTATCCAGGCAGAAATACGGCAAGCGCTTTTGGAATTAAGCGCGGCAGAGAAAAAAATTAAGATCGAAAAAATTAGAATGAACCAGGCTGAAGAAGCATTTACGATAGCGGAAGAACAATTTAAAAACGGTCACCTTAGCACATTAGATTTACTCGACTCGCAGCAATCTCTTAAAAATGCAAAATTGAATTTTTTATTATCTCTTCTTAATCACCGCCTAAGCGTATATGCTTTAGACAAAGCGGCTGGAAGAGATTTTCAGATACAGTAAATTTTTTTAATAACAGGAAAAAATTATGAAACGGAAAGTCGGTTGTTTGTTTCTTTTCTTATTAGTTATGCTTACTGTCGATAGCTGCGATAAGAATGAAGCTACAATATCAAAAGATAAGCTCGATACAGAAAACGGCAGCATTTTTCCGGTTGAAGTAAACAAAGTCCGCAAAATTATTTGGACGGAATATGTTTCAGCTTACGGCAACATAAAGGCGAAAGACAAGGTTGATATATTTTCCAAAATGCCGGGTAAGATAATCAAATTGTTAGTGAAGGAAGGACAGCTTGTACAGAATGGGACCCTTGTTGCAGTTGTTGACCGCGATGAAGTAGGTTCAACTTATAAACCTGTAGAGGTTAAAACAACTACTGCCGGCAAAGTTGAACAGATTCACTTAAAAGAAGGATCGCAGGTTTCACCTATGAGTCCCATTCTTTCAATTGCAAAACAAGAAGAACTTAAAATTGTAGTGACACCTTTTGAAACGGATATTGCCAAACTTCGCTTAGGTCAAAAAGTCTTTATTAGCATGGATGCTTTCCCGAATCGCGAGTTGCACGGTAAAGTAAGTTATATCAATCCCAACATCCAAACTAATAGCGGTAAAGGGGAGATTGAAATTACATTTGACAAAAACAACGACGAAGTATTAGCCGGAATGTTCGGACGCGTACGAATTTTAATTGCACAGCATTCAACGCTTTCAATAGTCCCGGAAGCATTGAAAGAAATAAAAAATAAATTTGCAGTATACGTCGTCAAAAATGGGAGAGCTCGATTATTGTATGTAGAGGTTGGATCGAAAATACCGGATGCAATTGAAGTAAAACGAGGAATTGCTGTGGGAGATACGGTAATAACATTCGCTTCTGAAAAACTTAAAGATGGTTCCCGCGTTAAAATAGTTGGAGGAAATTTATAATGACTCTTACCGAAATTGCAATCCGCCGTCCTGTCTTTCTATGGATGGTAATCGGCGCATTTCTTGTCTTCGGAATTATCTCTTTCACACGGATGGGAGCGTCGTTAGCCCCCGAAATAGATTATCCTGTTATTACTGTTGCAACTGTTTACCCCGGCGCAAATCCGGAAGAAATAGAAACATCTGTCACAAAACCTGTAGAGGAAGCCGTAAGCTCAATTAATGGCGTTGATCATGTTGAATCGTGGACTGTTGAAGGCGTTTCATCCGTGCTGGTGCGATTTAAGCTGGGAATTGACGGCGACAATGCACGGCTTGATGTTCAGAAAAAAGTAGATGAAGTTCGTTTTAAACTGCCCGAAGATGCTAAGGTTCCTCTTGTTTCTAAGGTCGATATCACTGCTGTGCCGATCATGAGCATTGCTGTATCTTCACAACAACGGTCGCTCCGTGAGTTGTATTATATTGTTGATAAGCAAGTGAAAGATCGTTTACAGCGACTTGAAGGTGTTGCGGAAGTGATCCTCTCGGGCCAGCAAGAAAGACAGATCAATATTTATGTCGAACCGGAACGGTTAGCCCAATACAAACTTTCGGTGTTGGATGTTGTTGACTTGATAAAGATGGAGAATCTTGACATTCCCGCCGGGTTAATTGAGACAAAAATAAAAGAGCACGGTACAAGAGTTACCGGAAGATTTCGAAGCGTTGAAGAAATTAAAGAAGCTCCTATTTTCACACCGTCGGGAAAAGAAATTAAACTGAAAAATGTTGCGTCGATAAAAGATACATTGAAGCGAATGAGTAATTATAGCCGCTTTAACGGCGTCCCGACCTTGGGGATTGCTATTCGCCAACAGCCGGGGGCGAACAGCGTTCGCGTGGCTGATCTGGTAAAGCAAGAATTGGAACAGCTCAAAACCAAACTTCCACCGGATATTAACTTTGCCATTGCTAATGATCAATCAACGTTTACGAAGGAATCTATCTCCGAAGTGAATAGAAATTTACTCGAAGCAATCGCATTAACTGCCATTATAATTTTTCTTTTTCTCCACAAAGTCCGGAATACTATTATTGTTCTTCTTGCAATTCCCACATCGCTCATTGCAACATTCTCATTGATGTATTATGCCGGGTTTACATTTAACATACTTTCGTTGATGGCACTCGGAACTGCGATCGGTATTCTCGTAGACGATGCAATCGTGGTGTTGGAAAATACAAATCGACATCTTAACATGGGCAAAAATCCATTTCGGGCTGCACTCGATGGACGAAATGAAATCGGGCTTGCAGCAGTTTCTATCACAATGACCGACGTTGCTGTTTTTCTTCCAATTGCTTTTTTGGGAGGGATTGTAGGACGATTTTTTGCACAGTATGGACTCACTTTATCGTTTGCGGTTCTGTTTTCACTCTTCATTTCTTTTACACTTACCCCCATGCTGGCATCGCGCTGGCTGAAGAAAGATGGAAAACAAAATGAAGCGGAAAAACAAAGCAGGTGGATGGAATTTCTAAAACATCATTATCAACTACTAAACCGCTGGGCACTGGGTCATCGGAAGACAATTATTGTTCTGACAACGCTGATATTTATTGCCAGTGTTATACCGCTTGCTCTGGGGCTTGTAGGCACAGAGTTTTTTACCAATCCCGATAGAGGTGAACTGATTGTTGATATTGAAACTCCGGTTGGTACTTCTCTCGAAAAAACAGATCGTGTTGCAAAAATTGTTGAAGGAAAAATTGCAGCGCTTCCGGAAGTGAAATCGTTCTTCCTTACAATTGGCAATATTTCTCGTATCGAGCATGCTTTTAGCGGTAATCAATTAGGACAGATGAAAGTCGTCCTACAAAAGAGAAAGAATTTTCGATCAACAAATGATGTGGCTGAAGAAATTCGAAGATGGAATCAAGAGATAGCCGGCGTTACACTGCGGGTAGCAAAAGGAAGTATTGTTGGAGGAGCAGATGAGATGCCAATTCAGATTGAAGTTTCCGGCAACGATACGAAAGATTTCAATTCAACTTCTGAAACAATTATTGAAGCGGTAAAAATAATTCCTGGGCTTATTGATGTAGAATCAACATGGAAAAGTGGAGCGCCGGAAATAAAAGCTGAGATCGACAGAGTAAAATGTGCTGCCCTCGGTGTTCCCACAGCTGTTGTTGGTAGGACATTACGTGCAGGCATTGATGGCGATGTTTCAAATAAGTACAAAGAAGGGGATCGCGAATATGATATTATGGTTGCTCTTCCGGAATCAAAGAAGAAAAATATTGAAGATGTTTCCAGGATGCAGGTAAAGTCTCTTTCCGGTGAAATGATTGAAGTAAGACAAGTTGCCAAGATTTATCAAGACTTTGGACCTCCGGAGATTCGTCGAAAAGATCATTCGAAACTCTTTGTTATAAATGCCAATGTGGTTGGCAGACCTTTAGGAGATGTGAGCAGCGACGTGAAACGCACACTGAGTGCACTGGCACTGCCCTCAACAATCACAGGATTTAGTTTAGCCGGTGATGTCGAATTGATGGAAGATACTTTTACCAATTTAATCATCGCACTTGTTCTTTCAATCTTATTTGTTTACATGGTCATGGCTTCTCTCTTTGAGTCGCTGCTGTATCCGGTTATTATACTTTTTTCATTACCGGTAACACTCGTAGGTGTCGTTGGAAGTTTGTTGATAACCGGCAAAACATTGAGTTTGTTTTCAATGATCGGTGTTGTGATGCTTGTAGGGTTGGTTGTACATAATGCGATTCTCTTGATTGATTACACCAACACACTGCGGAAGCGAGGATTGAACCGCCACGATGCATTGATTGAAGCTGGATCAACAAGACTACGACCGATTCTTATGACAACACTTGCATTATTATTCGGCATGGCACCGTTAGCATTGGAACTGGGGCCGGGTTCCGAAATTCGCTCAAGTATGGCCGTCGTTATCATGGGTGGAATGACGAGTTCGATGCTTCTTACTTTGGTTTTTATCCCGGTTGTTTATTCAATCGTGGATGATGTTAAACTGTGGTTCGGCAAGTTATTAAAACTTAGAAGTGTAGAAATAAATATTGATGAGAGTTTAAAATAGTGTAATGAGAAATTAAGCAGATCAAAATTCATGAAGGAAAACCACTGTGAAAAAGGTGTTAATGCTTCTAATTATCATCGCAATTGCATTCTCTAGTTTGCAATGCAGTATTTTGCATAATGTGCAGACAGTGCCGGCGGTTGAACACAAATTTCCGGCTGATAAAAATTCAATAACCTTCATTGGTCATTCCACCACGCTGATTCACATGAATGGTGTAAATATTCTGACTGATCCGAATTTCAATAGCTGGTCGAGTATCCTGCATCGTTCTAGAGACGCCGGAATGAAAATCGAAAACCTCCCTCCGATTGACGCAATCTTAATTTCTCATCCACATTATGATCACCTGGATAAATGAACATTGGAACAGATGTCTAAAGAAATTCCAATTGTAATTTCAAAAGGTAATGGAGAACGACTAAGAGACTTGGGATTTACCAATGTTGTCGAATTGAATCCATGGGATATTCTAAAAATCAAAGGTGAAAAAATAACAGCCGTTCCGGCGCAACATAGTGGCTCACGCAATTCACCCTGGGCAGATTCACCTAAGGCTTTGGGTTACATCATACAAAGCGAGAAAACAATTTACTTTGCCGGCGATACCGGAATGTTCGCGGAGATGAAAGACATCGGAAATTATGCAAAGATTGACGTAGCGCTTCTGCCCATTGGTGCGTTCCACCCACGTTGGTTTATGCAGGACCACCACATGGGTCCGGAAGATGTACTTCCGGTAATGAGTATGATTGGTGCAAAAGAAATGATTCCTATTCATTGGGGCTCTTTCAGAATGGCTTTTGATGGTCTCGATGAACCGAAGAAAGATTTGATCTCAATAATTCATAACCACGGTATGAGAGATAAAGTACATATATTAAACAATGGTGAAAAATTTATATTTTCCAAAGATCAAAAAGAATGGATCCGGACAATAAAATATTAATAAGCGGCGCAAACGGTTTTCATATAATTATTTAAGAAAGAGGGGAAAAATATGACACCATTTAAACTACACGTAATCTTCGGTCTGCTGCTAGTTCTCATAGGAATTGTTTTTGATTTTGCTTTTGTCCAATCAAAAATGTCCGAATCATTTCGAACAAACCCTGTAGCATATTTGAATTCATTCAAACACCAACTCTTCAGTCTCACTGTTTTTTATATGTTCATGTTAGGTTTTCTCAATATTGCATTGGCATTACTAGCGCGTAATTTTGCTCATACGACAAATCTTGATTGGATTATCTTTGCTCTAATTTTCGTGGGATCAATACTATTAATAGCAACCGGATTTTGGTATGCAAACGCGGGCCCTTCATTCAAATGGGAAACGCGATGCACTGTTTTGACAATCGGATTAATTTTCATAGTGTTTGGTCTTGGAACAGAAATTTATAGATTTTTTTCGCTCAAGAATATTTGATTTTGGCTTAGCAATTAAAACACACCAAAGAAAAAATTAAACTCTAGAGTGAACGCACCATGTTCACGGGCAACAAATTAAGCAGTGGTGAGCGATGCGGATCCCGCACGTAAAATGGGCCGGATAAGTTTGACAATTTACATGTCGAAGATATAATTTACCGACGCTTATAATCACAATGCTTACTACTACTTGATTGTTACAAGATTGTTAAAAAGATGGGGAACATAATGAAAGAATTGTTGAAAGTTACCACCGAGCGTGCGTTGCGCTACTTAGATGATCTTAAGAATCGAAACGTCGCTCCGAAACCCGAAGCCATTGCCAATTTGCGGAAGTTCGACGAGCCGTTGCCTGAAACACCCACAGACCCCGAACAGGTTATTAAGATGCTTGATGAAATTGGTTCACCTGCTACAGTTGCAACAGCAGGTTCGCGTTATTTTGGTTTTGTCGTTGGTGGTTCACTGCCGGCAACAGTGGCAGCAAATTGGCTGGCGGCAGTATGGGATCAAAACGCTGGAGTTGTAGCTCTCTCACCAATTGCAGCAAAGTTGGAAGAAGTTTCTATGCACTGGCTGCTTGACTTATTAGGTTTGCCTCCCGATTGTGGTGTGGGTTTCGTAACATGTGCAACGCAAGCAAATTTTTCCGGCTTAGCTGCCGCAAGACATGCACTTCTTGCCCGACAGGGTTGGGATGTCGAATCAAAAGGTTTATTCGGTGCACCGCCAATTACTGTAGTTGTCGGTAATGAAGTCCATGTGAGCGTATTAAGAGCACTCATGACACTTGGTCTTGGACGTGATCGTGTCGTCAGAGTTCCGGTTGATAATCAGGGCAGAATGCGTGCTGATTCTTTGCCGCCGCTCGATAAAAATACAATTGTCTGCATCCAGGCTGGCAACGTCAACACAGGATCTTTTGATCCTGCTGATGAAATTATTCCACAGGCAAAAGCCGCAGGCGCATGGGTACATGTGGACGGTGCATTCGGATTGTGGGCAGCAGCTGCGCCAAATCGAAAATATCTTGTTAAAGGTTTTGAAAATGCCGACTCGTGGGCAACGGATGCGCACAAGTGGCTCAATGTACCTTATGACAGCGGCATTGTCATTGTTCACGAACCCTTGCATCTCCGGACGGCATTCTCAATCACAGCCCCATATCTCATCCGTGGAGAACAGCGCGAGCCGGAAGATTACACACCGGAATTCTCACGGCGTGCACGCGGAGTTGAAGTGTGGGCAGCACTTCGCTCTTTAGGACGAAAAGGTTTAGCCGACATGATTGAGCGTACATGCCGCCATGCAACGCATTTTGCCGAAGGTTTGAAAGCCGCAGGTTATGACATTCTCAACGATGTGGTAATTAATCAAGTACTTGTCTCGTTCGGCGATGCTGATACAACACGGCAAATTATCTCTGCAATTCAAAAAGAAGGTACATGCTGGGCTGGTGCTTCTGTATGGCAGGGAAAGACTGCAATGCGTATCAGCGTTTCTTCGTGGGCAACAACGGATCAGGATGTGGAGCGCAGTCTTGAAGCGATCATCCAAATAGCAGCGGAAATACGACGAAGCAGAGTTCAAGAAAGCTGATAGTATTTTCACTCTGATGAGAGACATGAAAATGTTTTTTAATTATAAAATCACATCACACAAATTATTTTATTGACTCTTGCATACAAATATTCCGGTTTGTTATGGATACAAATAAGAACCATCGAACAATTAGCGGGAAAGAAAATATTGTAAAGCTGTTCCTTCTTTTCACTATTTACCAACTGATACTGCACATTTATTTTTCATTGTCTTCCCGCGATCCGCGCTTATTCATTCCAACAGCAATTGCATTTCTTCACGATGTTGTTCTCCTTTCAATAATAACTGCAGTCGGTAATCTTTTGCTATCTACTATTCCAACAAGGTTGAAAAAAATATTCTACAAAACTTTTTTGTTATGTTTTATAATTGCGGGGGTTTTGTTAGCAAGCTATCCAAAAATTCTAAGAGAATATTTGGCATTTCCTGTTAATATTTTCAATTCTGATTTCAGTAGCGCGAAAGTTTTTGTATCCGACTATCTCGGAATCGCAGCTTTACTGCCGGGTCTCGTTGCATTTATACTTGGCGTGTCGGTTCTATTTTTCTGGAAATCCTTCCCCTCTGCAAATGCGAGAATAAGAATATCAAACAAAATAAAAATTATAAGTTTCATCATCTTGTTAATAATATTCGGTTTTACACTTCAAAGACCGTCACCGCAGCCGTTTGTGTTTAGTCTTCAGCAGAAAATAGAAAGTCTAATTAAGAATGAGAAGCGAGAAGTGCCTTCGCTGGAAAGATCATTTACCGGTCCGGAGAATAAAAGTGAATTCAATACACTGACTTATTCTACAAAAGAAATCGTTAATTACAATCACATTCTTCTGCTTGTGATGGAAGGAGTAACGTCATCTGATTTTGAAAAAGAATTTCTATCCATTCCCGACGGATTTTATGAGCGTAATAAAAGCCGCGCCGTTTACTATAACAACTATTATGCGACTAACTTAGATTCTTATACCAGTTTGATTTCAATGGTTACTGCCGTTCAGGTGCCGTATCGTGCGTACGCTGATGAGAATTTATTTAAAAGTGTTAATGATGCTCCAAGTATTGTTAAGGATTTTTATAATAAAGGCATCTATAATGTTTTCATCAGTACGTATGAGTATCAACCGTTTGTTCCGACCCGAAGTTACTGGAATAAAATTTACGAAAGAAAAGATTTACCATCTATAGACAGCTGGATATCTATGGGTTCCAATAGAATGGAATCCGCCACAGAAGATAAGGCGGCTATTTCCACAATTGTTGATAATATGAAATCACATGAAAAGACATTCATTCTTCATGAGATGGTTTATGGACACTCTCCAGAATGGAGAGCGAGAACCGGAAAGACTCAACTTTCTTATTACAATGAATATTTTATTAACCTTTCGGATAGGTTAAAAGAAGCAGACTTATTTATGAACACTTTGTCTGTCATTGTATCGGATCACGGAGATAGAGCCAGATCAGCGGAGATAGA
>CAZQQC010000051.1:0-3711 GCA_964595365.1 uncultured Melioribacter sp. | reverse complement strand
CGGAGATAGAGCCAGATCAGCGGAGATAGATAATTATTGTGTACCTTTATTGATAGTAGGAAATGATGCTTCTTCTGAAATCAACGGCAAACTATTAACTCATTTAGATATTCCTAAAATTATTTATCAATATTTAAGTACTGATACTCCCCCCTCTGCCCGTGAAAATATATTTTTTGTCGGCTCAACAGAAAAATGGGTCTATGGTAAAATGACAAAGGAAAAGAAGTATTTATTTATTGATGATTCCAAAGGAACAGTTCTTTCTAAAGAGGGAAACCTAATACCTATGTATGTCAGGAATGAATTCCAGAATTATTTAAATAGTCTTAGCCTTAGATTTAATCGAAAATAAAAATGGATGAGAGAAGTTTCTAAGCTGTAAATCACGGAAATAAATATTGATGAAGGTCTATGAGAAAGGACTCAACTTCCCCTTGAGTGCTGTATTCAGAATGCTTTTCCGGGAAACTTCTAATATTCTAGTTGCAGAAATCTTTCGATGCTTGACAAGGTGTGTAAAAAAAAGTATTATAGATTATAAATAGTTAAAATCATAAACTAATTTAATAGACGTGGAAACTATTCCTCTTGAGAAGCAGGCAGAAAGACTGCTTACAATACTCGAAGTAGTCATGCGGACATTAAGGTCTAATCCTAATAGAACCGACTACGATCTAACAAAACCACAAATGTTTGCTTTAATACAGATTGTGAGGAAAAAAGGCTGTACGATGACCGAGCTAGCTAAACTGACCGGTTATGCAATGAGCGCCTGTACAGGAATTGTAGACAGGATGATCAAAAAAAAATTAATTCGGCGTGTGACGGCTGAGAACGACAGGAGAATTGTAAAAGTTACTGCGACTGACAAAGGAGTTCAGATAGCTGATTCTTTCTATAGAAAAGTGATAAAGAATACTGTAGCTGTACTTGAAAAGTTAGATGAAAGAGAAAGAGGGAGCCTGGTTCTTCTTTTTGAAAAAATTGCAAACGGCTTTGAGAAAGTAAGCTAACTAATAGGCAATGTTTCATTTAGTTATGAGGCATTGCTATTTTTTTAAAACGTTATTTAATATTATGAACTATTATTGATTATAATATTCTTCCATGTTAAGCAAAAAATATCTGTTCCATTTTTTGAATTTGAGTTACAAATAGGAATACAATGAGTCTAAATTCAACTAAAGAAACAGTTGTAACAGTAATGTTAATGATAATTCTACTCAGCGGATTCATCTTTAATAGTTGCACAAATAGTACAAACAATTTGCCTTATGAAACAGCAATTGTAAAGCGGGGAAACATCGTGAAAGAGGTTTCAGCAACGGGCATTATCAATGCAGAGATCAGTGTTCAGGTAGGTAGTCAAGTTTCCGGCATCGTAAAAGAAATATATGTTGAAAACAACAGCGTCATTAAGAAGGGTCAGTTATTAGCTTTAATTGGCGCACAAATTTTTGAAGCACAACTTATGCAGGCACAAGCAAACCTTGAAGCTGCGAAAGCACTTCTCGAAAAGACAGATATTCAGCTAAAAGAAGCCGAACTGCGCCTTAACAGAATAAAAGAACTATTTGAGAGAAGAAGTGTGTCAAGAAGTGATCTTGATGCGGCTGAGGCTTCATACAATTCCTTAAATGCACAGAAGAAGGCACAAATAGGTCGGGTTGCTCAAAGTGAAGGTGCATTAAAAACGGCGAAGGTCAACTTTGATCATACTAGATTAATATCTCCTATTGATGGCATTGTGCTTTCACGCAACATCGAGATTGGTCAAGTTGTAACAGCAGCTCTGCAACCATCAACATTATTCGTAATCGCAAGCAACCTTAGAATAATGCAGATCGTTATCAATGTTTCGGAGGCGGATATAGGCAATATAAAGGTAGGTCAAGAAATAACTTTTACTGTTGATGCTTATCCGGATAAAACGTTCGCCGGCAAAGTTAAAAAAATTTATATGGGTCCAAACATTAAACAGAATATAGTTTACTACAATGTTATTGCAAGTGTTGACAACACGGAATTGCTTCTTAGGCCGGGTATGTCTTCCGACGTCAGGATAAAAACCGCTCACCGGGAAAATGTACTCTTAATACCAGCTATAACGGTAAAACAAAATGATAGCACAAAGTATGTTGAGGTTTGGGAAGCCAATAAAATTATGAGGAAAAATGTGACAACAGGACTAAAAGGCGGCGATAGGTTTATCGAGGTGCTTGCTGGTCTTAATGAAGGTGAAAAAGTTGTGGTTTCAAATAGGCGGAAATAATATGCAAAATTTGAAGGTTGCCATATTCCTCGCTTTCAAATCCATAACGCGCGGGCACAAATCTACAATTGTTTTGATAATCTTCATATTGACTCTAAGTTTTATAAACTTAGTATTCATTGCAGGAGTTTTGAATGGCATCACCAATGCTATTTACAAACAAGTAATCAATAACTTCACCTCTAACATTGTAATAGATCCTCAAGAGGAGCCTGTAAAAAAGGATTTCATAATTCATTCGGAAGAACTTCAACGGCAAATTAAACAAATCCCGGGTGTTCTGTCTACTGCGAGACATTATAAACTGGCCGGAACCTTAGCATATGATAAAGAAAAAAACGGCAAATTAAAATTTGTATCAGGAGAAATAACCGGCATTGACCCGGAACAAGAAAAGCAAATGACATTTATTTCTCAGAACATCCTGGAGGGTCAATATCTTAATGGATTGGAAACAGATGATATTATTTTGGGTTCTGATCTAGCTGGCGGCTATGGCGGGTCCCAAGAGTTTACCAGCTTAGGCGGTATCAAAGTCTCAGAGAAAGTAAGAGTAATCTTCCGCAATGGTGTAGAACGAACCTACAAAGTGAAAGGTATTTACAAAGTTAGGTTTGGCTTTGTAGACAGAATGGCATTTATCACTTCAAAAGAAGCTGAGTCCATACTTTCCGTGTACAACAATGCTTCACAAATATTAGTAAAAGTGAATACAGACGAAGGCAGCGAAGATGATTACATAAAACAAATTCACGATATTGAACCAAACTTGAGAGTAAGAAAATGGATTGAACTGATGGGCGAGTTCTTAAACTTCACAAATGCACTTAACATGATTGTTGCGGTAGTAAGTGCAATTGGACTTGCGGTAGCCGCCATTACAATTTTCATTCTGATTTATGTTAACGCTGTAAACAAGCGGCGGCAGATTGGAATTTTGAAAGCTATCGGCATTAAACAAAATATTGTTATTTACTCTTATATTTTTCAAGCGCTCTTCTTTACACTTTCCGGCGTCATTTTAGGTACGATAGCAATCTTTTACATACTTGCCCCATATTTCACTAGATACCCGCTCAAACTGCCGATCGGAGACACAAGCCTTGCATTAGAAAAAACCCGCATCATTTACAGTATTTTCAGTCTACTTGCAGCAGGACTGCTGGCAGGATTTGTCCCATCATGGCGTGTAGCAAAAGAAAATATGCTTAAGGCAATATGGGGAACTTGAGATATGATAGTAGTAGAAAATCTTAAAAAAACTTATCCGGGCAAAGTGTTAACCCAGGCATTAAAAGGCGTTTCCTTTAAAGTTGAGAGTGGACAATTCATTGCCATCATGGGGCGGAGCGGCTCGGGAAAGTCTACTCTCTTACATCAGTTAGGTCTTATAGATACGCCGACCGATGGAAAAATTTTAATTGATGGTACAGATG
>CAZQQC010000050.1:2731-18924 GCA_964595365.1 uncultured Melioribacter sp. | reverse complement strand
ATCCATGCTTTTTGAAATATTCAAGCTGGGGTTTGCCTGTTCTCTTTTCTTTCTTCAAACCAAAACCAAGTTGAACTGCCTCATAGCCGTCTTTCTCTTTTGTTTTGACCGAGTAAACACTGCAAGGACCGGCTTCTAAAACGGTAACAGGAACAATCTTACCATCCTCAGAAAATATATTTGTCATTCCCAATTTTTTTGCTAACAAGCCAGGCATTTCTTTATCCCTATAACTTAATTTCGATATCGACACCGGCAGGAATTTCTAACTTGCTCAAAGCATCGACTGTTTTGTTGTTGGAGTTATGAATATCAATAATTCTTTTATGAGCCCTGATCTCAAATTGTTCTCTGGATTTTTTATCAACGTGAGGAGATCTTAAAACGGTAAAAACAGTTCTCTTTGTGGGTAGCGGAATCGGTCCTGAAACAACCGCGCCTGTACTCTTAACGGTTTTAATAATTTTCTCGGTTGATTTATCAATAAGAATATGATCGTACGATTTCAACTTTATTCTAATTTTCTGACCGGGCACTTTTACCTATCTCCTTGTGAAAAATCCATCACTTAGTTACTCAATAATTTTTGTTACGAAACCTGCACCAACTGTTCTGCCGCCTTCACGAATAGCAAATTTCAAACCTTCTTCCATAGCAATTTCGGAAATCAGCTGCACCTTTAAGGTTACGCTATCACCGGGCATAACCATTTCGGTTCCTTCCGGCAATGTTGCAACGCCGGTAACGTCTGTTGTTCTAAAATAGAACTGCGGTCTATAACCGTTAAAGAACGGAGTATGACGGCCGCCTTCTTCTTTAGAAAGGATATAAACTTTTCCTTCAAAAACTTTGTGAGGAGTAATTGAACCGGTTTTTGCAAGTACCATTCCTCTTTCAATTTCAGTTTTATCGATGCCTCTTAAGAGAAGTCCGGCATTATCGCCAGCGATGGCAGAATCAAGTTCTTTACGGAACATTTCGATACCGGTGATAACTGTTTTCTTGTGAGCGCCGAGGCCGATCAATTCAACTTCTTCGTTAAGTTTACAAGTCCCTCTTTCAACTCTGCCAGTAGCTACTGTACCACGGCCCGTAATGGAGAATACGTCTTCAACAGGCATCAAGAATGGTTTGTCGGTACTTCTTTCAGGAATCGGGACATAGCTATCAACCGCATCCATCAACTGCCAAATACAGTTGTATCTTTCGTCGGTAGACACCGCGCCGGAAGTACCGGCTTCTAAAGCTTTCAGTGCCGAGCCGCGAATAATTGGAATATCATTTCCAGGGAATTCGTATTTAGTTAACAGTTCTCTCAATTCCATTTCAACCAGGTCGATTAATTCCTGATCATCCATCATATCAACTTTGTTTAAGAAAACAACTATTCTCGGAACACCAACCTGTCTTGCCAAAAGAATGTGCTCGCGTGTCTGGGGCATCGGACCGTCTGTAGCGGCAACAACCAATATTGCGCCGTCCATCTGAGCGGCACCGGTAATCATGTTTTTTACATAATCGGCATGACCGGGGCAATTAACGTGAGCATAGTGTCTGTTTGCCGTTGAGTATTCCACGTGAGCAGTTGCAATTGTAATGCCTCTTTCTCTTTCTTCGGGGGCATTATCAATACTGTCGAATGTTCTTACTTGCGATAAACCTTTTTGCGCTAAAGCCATGGTGATGGCAGCTGTAAGGGTAGTTTTACCATGGTCAACGTGTCCAATAGTACCAATATTGACGTGAGGTTTACTACGATCAAATTTTTCTTTTGCCATCTAATTATTCTCCTATTTGTTTATTTTCTTAAGTTATTAATTTATATTCTAATAAGTTTCAACTGATTTTTTAACTTGTGCTTTCTCTGTAATTTCTTCGGCAACGGATTTCGGGACTTCGGCATAATGAGAAAATTGCATCGAGTAAATTGCGCGTCCTTGAGTCATAGAACGAAGAGTAGTTGCGTAGCCAAACATTTGAGCAAGAGGTACCATTGCTTTAATTACCTGTGCATCTTTTCTGGAAGTAAATCCTTCTATCTTACCTCTTCTTGAATTGAGATCTCCCATTACGTCGCCAAGATATTCCTCGGGTGTAATCACCTCAACACTCATCATCGGCTCGAGTAGAATTGGCACCGCTTTTAACGCACCTTGTTTGAAAGCAATTGAGGCTGCAACCTTAAATGAAATTTCATCCGAGTCGACATCATGATATGAGCCGTCATACAGTTTTGCTTTAACATCAACAACAGGATATCCTGCCAAAACACCGTTGCGCATCGCCTCCTGCAAGCCGTGCATAACAGGATTGATATATTCTTTCGGAACTGAGCCTCCAACAATCGCATTCTCAAATTCAAAACCTTTACCCGGTTCATTTGGAGAAAGTTCAATCCAAACATGGCCATATTTTCCACGGCCGCCGGACTGTTTAATAAATTTGCCTTCGCTCTGAACCGCCTTACTAATGGTTTCTCTGTATGCAACTTGTGGTTTACCAACGTTGGCTTCCACTTTAAACTCTCTTTTCATTCTATCAACAAGAATCTCAAGATGAAGTTCGCCCATGCCGCTAATTAATGTTTGTCCCGTTTCATCGTCTACTTTCACTTTAAATGTTGGATCTTCATCGGAAAGTTTAGCAAGAGCATCGGAAAGTCTATCCTGATCTGCTTTAGTTTTCGGTTCAATAGCAATCTGAATAACCGGCTCGGGAAATGCCATCTTCTCCAGAACTATTGCATCTTCCTCGGTACAAAGAGTATCACCTGTTCTAGTGTACTTAAGCCCGACAACCGCTGCGATGTCTCCGGCTCTAATTTCATCCATATCTTCGCGTGTGTTAGCGTGCATTTCCAAAACGCGAGCAACGCGTTCTTTCCTATCGGAGACGGAATTGAAAATATACGAACCAGCTTTCAATGTGCCGGTATAAACGCGAATAAATGTTAACTTACCTACATAAGGATCGGTCATAATTTTGAATGCAAGAGCGGCAAATTTTTCTTTCGGATCAATTTTTCTTTCTATGTGATCATTTTTATGAATATGATGAGCAACGAGACTTCCCAAATCGACCGGTGCGGGGAGAAAATCCACCACGGCATCGAGCAACTGCTGAACTCCTTTATTCTTAAACGAAGAACCGCACAACACCGGAATTATTTTTAATTGAATAGTTGCTTCCCGTAATACTTTTCGAACTTCATCCGCAGAAATTTCTTTACCTTCGAGATATTTTTCCAACAACGTGTCATCAACATCGGAAACTGCTTCCAGCATGTGTGTTCTGTATTTCTGAGCAACAACCTGAAGATCTGCCGGAATTTCAACATCTTCGAAAGTAGTGCCCAATGTTTCTTCGTTAAACATAATTGCTTTCATCGTCATCAAATCAATAATTCCTCTGAACAGGTCTCCTTCACCAACAGGCAGGGTAATTGGTACAGCGTGAGCACCGAGTTTATTTTTCATCATCTGTACGGCATTGTAAAAATCGGCGCCAATTCTATCCATCTTATTTACAAAAGCGATTCTTGGAACACCATATTTATCTGCCTGTCTCCAAACGGTTTCTGATTGCGGTTCCACACCACCGACAGCACAGAACAAAGCGATAGCGCCATCCAAAACCCTCAAGGATCTTTCAACTTCAACTGTAAAATCTACATGCCCGGGAGTATCAATTATGTTTATCTGATGATCTCTCCAGTAAGTAGTAGTAGCTGCACTTGTAATTGTAATTCCGCGTTCTTTCTCCTGTTCCATCCAATCCATCGTTGCTGCTCCATCGTGCACTTCACCCATGCGATGAAGTTTGCCGGTATAATATAGTATACGTTCGGTAGTTGTAGTTTTACCGGCATCTATATGCGCCATAATACCAATGTTTCGAACTCTATTTATTTCAACACGCTTTTCTGACATTTAATTTATTATTTCCTTTCTTACTACCATTTAAAATGTGCGAACGCTTTATTTGCTTCAGCCATCCTGTGAGTATCATCTTTTTTCTTTACAGCAGATCCGTCACCGTTTGCAGCAGCCATCAATTCTGCAGCCACTTTAAGAGCCATCGATTTATCTTTTCTTTCGCGTGCATATGTTTTAATCCATCTGAAAGCCAAAGCCGTTCTTCTTTCAGGTCTTACTTCCATCGGCACTTGATACGTGGCACCTCCTACCCGTCTGCTTCTTACCTCCACAAGAGGTTGCACATTTTGAACAGCTTTTTTGAAAACTTCAATAGCAGGTTTTTTCGTTTTCTGCTCGATGAGATCAAAACTTTCGTAAACAATATTTCGTGCAGTCGACTTCTTGCCGCTCCACATAATATAGTTGATAAACTTCGAAACCAAAGTATCATTATACCTTGGATCCGGCTTCAAATATTTTTTCTCTGCTCTTTTCTTTCTCATATCGAATTATTTTGCTTTTGGTTTTTTAGTACCATACTTAGACCGACCTTTTTTTCTTTCTTCAACCCCGCTTGTATCAAGTGTTCCGCGAATAATATGATAACGAACGCCGGGTAAATCTTTTACTCTTCCACCTCTAATCAAGACGATCGAATGTTCCTGGAGGTTGTGCCCTTCGCCAGGAATGTAGGCTGTAATTTCAATACCATTTGTCAAACGGACGCGCGCAACTTTTCTTAAAGCTGAGTTTGGTTTTTTAGGAGTTGTTGTGTAAACTCTTGTGCATACTCCTCTTTTCTGAGGGCATGCATCTAAAGCAGGGGCTTTATTTTTCGATGTTACAACTACTCTTCCTTTTCTCACCAACTGATTTATCGTTGGCACGTAATTCCTCCACTGTTATTTTTTGATAAAAATTCAGACGTCAAATTTATTTATTACCGCCTGAATTGTCAAGAAATGTTAGTTTTATTTTCACAAAATATTTATTCAAACTGTTTCCTTTTCCTCCACCTCAACTTTTGGCGTCACGGTTAATTCTTCACCTCCAGTCAGGATAATTTCGCGATACTTTTTGAGTCCTGTACCTGCTGGAATTAAATGACCCATCACTACATTTTCTTTCAAACCAATTAAGTTATCTACTCTGGCTTCAGTAGCAGCATTTGTTAATACCTTTGTAGTTTCCTGGAACGAAGCGGCAGAAATAAAGCTTTCGGTTGATAGAGCAGCATGCGTAATGCCAAGTAAAATATTATCGAAAGTTGCCGGTTCAGCATCGCGAGCCTTTATAGTTTTCTTCCCTTTTCTTGTTAAGTCGGCATTAACTTCTCTGTATTTCGCTTTGGTTATTAACTGACTTACTTTGAATTTCGACTGGCCATGATCGGTGATATAAACCATCTGTTTCACTTTTTCGTTTTCCTCAATGAATTTATTTCTATCAACCAGATCTTCTTCAATAAATATAGTATCTCCAGCAGAGATTACTTGAAGCTTCTGCAACATTTGACGAACAATTACTTCAATATGCTTATCATTGATTTTAACACCCTGCAAACGATAGACATCCTGAATTTCGTTAACCAAATATTCTTGAACGGCATTAGTACCTTTTATTTTCAAAATATCGTGCGGGTCTATCGGGCCATCGGTTATTTTTTCACCGGCAGGTATTTCATCATTTTCTTGAACAAGAATATGCTTGCCGTAAGGTATGTTGTAAACTTTTTGAACAGATCCATCAAATGATTCAATAATAATTTCCCTAGAACCTTTCTTGCGCGCACCGAATTTTACTTTGCCTTCAATTTCGGAAACGATAGCAGGATCATGCGGACTGCGGGCTTCAAACAACTCGGTTACCCGCGGCAAACCACCGGTAATATCGCGACTCTTGGATGAGGATTTAGAAATTTTTGCCAGAATCATTCCGGGTTGAATTTCTTCACCTTCTTCAATATTCAAATAGGCTCTAGTTGGAATATTAAATACTTTTTCATTTCCTTTGTTATCTTTCACCAGAATACTTGGTGTTAAGGTTTTGTCTTTGGATTCAATAACAACCTTCTGAACATGGCCGGTTTGTTCGTCGGCAACCTGCTGTAAAGTTATATTGTCTAGTAAATCGATAAACGAAACTTTTCCACCAACATCAGAAACAATTACAGAATTGTAGGGATCATGATTATAAAGCGGTTGTCCTTTTTTTACTTCTTGATCTTCATTAACCATCAACTCGGCGCCGTATGGAATTTCAAATTTCTTTATCTGTCTATTATCTTCATCATAAATGCCAATAGAACCACGACGACCAATAACTACTTTAACTTTTCCGAAGAAATCCGTTTTCTCGACATAATTAATTCTATCAAATTTAATTATACCGGCAACATTTGCTTCAACTTGTGATTGACTGGCAATACGCGACGAGGTACCGCCAAGGTGGAAAGTTCTTAATGTGAGCTGCGTACCGGGTTCGCCAATTGACTGGGCTGCAATAATACCAACCGATTCACCAATCTCAACCAGTTGACCTGTGGTTAAGTTACGTCCGTAACATTTTGCGCATACACCTCGTTTTGATTCGCAAGTTAAAACTGTTCGGATGTAAACTTGATCTATGTTTGCTTCATCAATTTTTTCTGCGATCTCTTCGGTAATCAACTCGCCAGCTTCAATCAACAAATCATCGGTACGCGGATCGTAAACATCTTCCTGAACAACACGACCAATAATACGTTCGGCTAACGGCTCTCTTTCAAGTTCAACGTCTTTTAAGGCAGAGATGTAAACACCTCGAATTGTTCCGCAGTCAATTTCAGAAATGATTACGTCTTGAGCAACATCGCATAAACGCCGGGTTAAGTAACCGGCATCGGCAGTTTTCAAAGCTGTATCTGCCAGACCTTTTCGTGCACCGTGAGTTGAAATGAAGTACTCGAGCACGGAAAGACCTTCTTTAAAATTAGCAACGATGGGATTTTCGATGATTTCGCCAGATTGACCGGTTAAACTTTTCTGCGGTTTCATCATTAGACCGCGCATACCGGCAAGCTGACGAACTTGATCTTGCGAACCCCTCGCACCGGAGTCGACCATCATATGCAACGAATTAAATCCGCTCTGATCGGTTTTCAGTCTATCCATCAAAGATTTTGCAACGTTGTTGGTTGTGTGTGTCCAAACGTCAACTATCTTATTATATCTTTCGGCATCGGTAATCAGGCCCTGTTCGTGCTCGCTAAGAATTCCGACAACTTTTTTATTTGAGTCATCAATTAATTTAACTTTTTCATCAGGAATAATCATATCGCTAAAGCTGATGGAAATTCCTGCTGCTGTAGCATAACGATAGCCGAGTTCTTTCAAGTCGTCGAGGAATCGAGCAGTAATTTCATTTCCAAATCTAATAAACATTCTATAGATCAATCCCGAAAAACTTTTTTTAACAAGAAGTTCATTAATGAAACCCATTCCGGCAGGAACAATTTTATTGAATATTACACGGCCAACGGTCGTCTCGATCGTTTGTCCTTCAATTTTTACTTTTATCTTCGCATGAAGATCAATTACTTTCTGATCGTAAGCAATAATAACTTCGTCTATGTCGCCAAATATTTTTCCTTCGCCTTTAGCACCTGCTTTAACCTTTGTTAAGTAGTAGAGGCCAAGAACTATGTCCTGGGAAGGAAGAACAATCGGTAATCCGTTTTGCGGCGAAAGGATGTTATGACTGCTTAACATTAAGATAGCAGCTTCAAGTTGAGCCTCGTAAGAAAGCGGAACGTGAACTGCCATCTGGTCGCCGTCGAAATCTGCGTTGAACGCGGTACAAACCAACGGATGCAATTGAATGGCTTTACCATCAATCAATAGCGGTTGAAATGCCTGGATGCCAAGACGGTGCAGTGTGGGAGCGCGGTTCAACATAACCGGATGTCCATCGATCAATTTTTCGAGGATATCCCAGATGACTGCGTCTTTTCTATCAACAGCTTTGCGCGCGCTTTTAACTGTTTTGAAATGTCCACGTTCAATAAGTTTACGAATAACAAAAGGCTTGAACAATTCAACCGCCATATCTTTCGGCAAACCGCATTGATGTAATTTCAATTCCGGACCAACAACAATTACAGAACGGCCGGAATAATCCACCCGTTTACCTAAAAGATTCTGGCGGAAACGACCTTGCTTACCTTTAAGCATATCGCTCAACGATTTCAAAGGTCTGTTGCCGTCGCTGCGAACAGCACTTGCGCGGCGCGAATTATCGAACAATGCATCAACAGCTTCTTGAAGCATTCTCTTTTCGTTTCGAAGAATTACTTCCGGAGCTTTAATATCAATTAATCTTTTCAAACGGTTGTTACGAATAATTACTCTCCGGTAGAGATCGTTCAAATCCGATGTTGCAAATCTTCCGCCTTCCAGAGGGACTAATGGACGGAGTTCCGGCGGTATAACCGGAACAACATTCAATACCATCCATTCCGGTTTGTTAGGAACTTTGCCTTCGTACTCGCGGAACGCTTCCAACACTCTGAGTCTCTTCAAAATGTCTGCACGTTTCTGCTGCGAAGTATCGGGACCGAGCTGCGACTTCAATTCGGCAAAAGTTAGTTCGATGTCGGTCTCTTTCAACAATTCTTTTATTGCATCGCCGCCAATCCTGGCTACAAATTTTTTCGGATCCTTATCTTCAAGAGCATCGTTATCGTGCGGAAGCGAATTCAATATTTCATAATATTGATCTTCAGAAATCAAATCCTTCCTGTTTAATCCGGTTGGCCCGGCACTAATAACAACATACGATTCATAATAAATAACTTTCTCAAGTTCCTTTGTGGTCATACCGATAATGTTTCCGATTTTGGAAGGAAGCGCTTTGAAGAACCAAATGTGTACTACAGGAACAGCAAGCGAAATGTGTCCCATTCTTTCGCGTCGAACACTTTTCAAAGTAACTTCCACACCGCAGCGGTCGCACACAATTCCTTTATAACGGATTCCTTTGTATTTACCGCATGCGCATTCCCAATCTTTAACCGGACCAAAAATTTTCTCGCAGAACAATCCGTCTTTTTCCGGGCGGAATGAACGATAGTTTATTGTTTCAGGTTTGGTAACTTCACCGTGCGACCTGGAGAGAATATCATCCGGACTTGCCAAACCGATGGTCAAACTTTCAATCTGCTTAATTTTATTTTCTTGCACTTTCAACCGCATTTTGTACTCCTAAGCTAAAAGCTTATAAATTTTTCTAACTCTTGGTTTATCCCTACAAAGTTTAATCGGGATTGGTTAATTAATTTTTATATCAAGACCGAGACCTTGAAGCTCTTTAATCATAACATTAAATGCTTCGGGAATATTTGGTTCCGGAATATTCTCGCCTTTAACGATTGCTTCATAAGTTTTTGCCCTTCCGGTAACGTCGTCGCTTTTAACAGTTAGAATTTCCTGAAGAACGTGGGAAGCACCGTATCCTTCGAGCGCCCAAACTTCCATTTCTCCGAATCTTTGACCACCAAATTGAGCTTTACCACCTAACGGCTGTTGAGTTATAAGTGAGTAAGGTCCAATTGAACGTGCGTGTATCTTATCATCAACCATGTGACCAAGTTTCATCATATAAATGTAACCGCATGTAACTTTCTGATGAAATCTTTCTCCGCTTCTTCCATCGTGTAGCCAGGTCTTACTGCCGTTGGTTAATTCTGCTTTTTCCAGCCACTCTTCAACATCGGTAACTTTTGCACCGTCAAAAATCGGTGTTTCGAACTTAACACCAAGCTTATAGCCGACCCAACCAAGTGCTGTTTCGTACAACTGACCAAGGTTCATACGAGAAGGCACACCAAGAGGGTTAAGAACTATGTCCACAGGAGTTCCATCTTCGTGATACGGCATGTCTTCCACAGGAACGATTTTTGCGACAACACCTTTGTTGCCGTGGCGGCCCGCCATTTTGTCACCAACCGAAATTTTTCTCTTCTTAGCGACGTAAACTTTTGCCAGCTGGGTAATTCCGGGAGGCAATTCATCGCCGCTTTGTATTTTCAGCTTCTCGCGTTTGTAATCTTCTTCTATCTCTGCAAGTAGAGTGAAGTAGTTTGCAAACAACTGTTTGATCATTTCATTGGTGTGTTTTCTTTCGAACCAGTCTTTTGTGTAATCGAGTTTTGCAACGTCTTCGATTTTTTCAAAAGTATCTTCTTTTATTGAAGTGCCGCTTCTCAAAACAACCGTTCCATCAATATCGCGAATACCGGTGGTTGTTTTGCCGTCGGTTATTTTTGTCAACTTAGCGATTAATTTTTGGTAATGACTCTCCCTCTTGGATATAAATTCGCCTTCAAGATTATCCATTTGTTTTTTCTCAAGTTTCTTGGAATCAGCGTCTTTTCTCTTTCTGCTGAATAATCTTGTCTTAATTACAACGCCTTTTAATCCTGGAGGAGCTTTGAGTGAAGCATCTTTAACGTCGCCTGCTTTATCTCCGAAGATTGCTTTAAGCAATTTTTCTTCCGGCGTCGGATCGGTTTCTCCTTTCGGTGTAATCTTGCCAATTAAGATATCGCCTTCCTTAACTTCAGCACCTTCTCTAATGATGCCGTTTTCATCAAGATCTTTTGTTGCTTCTTCGCTGACGTTCGGAATGTCGCGCGTTAATTCTTCTTCGCCGCGTTTTGTTTCGCGAACCTGAAGTTCAAATTCTTCTATGTGAATTGAAGTGAAAACGTCGTCGCCAACGAGACGTTCGCTAAGAACAATAGCATCTTCAAAGTTGTAACCGCGCCACGGCATAAATGCAACGGAAACGTTTCTGCCTAAAGCAAGTTCTCCGTGATCGATTGCGGGTCCATCCGCAAGAACATCACCTTTCTTCAAACGCTGACCGGTAACAACAACCGGTTTTTGTGTGAAGCACGTTTCCTGGTTTGTTCCGGCAAATTTTGTGAGGCTGTATTCAATTCTGCGTTCGTCATCAAAGCTTACCAATGTTTCCGGCGCGTTTTCATCAACATCGTACTTAACAATAATTTTTTTCGAATCGGCGTATTCAGCAACACCGTTATCGATCGCAACAATAATTGATCTTGAATCTCTCGCAATTTTCTGCTCCATACCTGTTCCAACAACTGGAGACTGTGGAACTAGAAGTGGAACCGCCTGGCGCTGCATGTTCGAACCCATTAGCGCTCTGTTCGCATCGTCATGTTCTAAAAATGGAATTAGTGCGGCGGCAGCGGATACAATTTGTGCCGGCGCAACATCCATGTAATGAACATTTTCCGGTTCAATCATCGGGAAGTCGCCACGTTCGCGGCATCTAACTCTTTCATCTACATATCTTCCCTGTTCGTCAATCGGAACATTTGCCTGAGCAATGATGAATTCGTCTTCCTGATCTGCACTTAAATAATCTATGCTGCCGGTAATTTTACCTTCTTTTATTTTTCTATATGGTGTTTCTAAAAATCCGTACTGGTTAACGCGTGCATAAATTGTCAACGAAGAGATAAGACCGATGTTCGGACCTTCCGGCGTTTCGATAGGACATAAACGGCCGTAATGAGAATGGTGTACGTCGCGGACTTCGAAACCGGCGCGTTCGCGTGTTAAACCTCCGGGTCCCAATGCAGAGATTCTTCTCTTGTGAGTCAGTTCGGAAAGCGGATTGGTTTGATCCATGAATTGCGAAAGTTGATTGGTTCCGAAGAATGCATTAATAACACTGCTGATGGTTCTTGCGTTAACTAAATCCTGCGGCTGCATATTTTCGTTATCGCGCATGCTCATTCTTTCTTTAATGGTACGCGACATTCTTGCCAAGCCGACATTGTACTGCTGCATCAACTGTTCCCCTACTGTTCTAACTCTTCTGTTACCCAGATGATCAATATCATCAACACTTACGTTTCCGTTTTTAAGCATGATGATATTTTTCATGATAGCAATTATATCTTCAACTGTGAGAACTTTAACGTTATCCGGCACATTCAGATTAAGACGGTCGTTCATTCTGAAACGTCCAACTTCGCCGAGATCATACCGTTTTTCGTTAAAGAATAATTTTTCTATCAGACCTACCGCAGTGTCGATATCAGGTGCTTCACCAGAACGTAACTGGCGATAGATAGCATAAAGAGCTTCATCTTTGTTTGTTGAAGTATCCTTCCGCAAAGTGTTAATGACAAGATCGTGCTCGATCGAAGTTTCCAAACTTAATAGCTGAACTTTGGACACGGAAGATTTTTTAATGTTAAGTATTACCTCCTCATTCAGCTCGGAATCTTTCGAAGCGTGGATTTCGCCGGTCTGGGTATCAATAATATCGTTTGCTACAATTCTGCCGGAATGTTTTTCCGGATGCAATTGTTTAACCGGAATTTCTTCTATCAAATCGAATAGATTTAAGATTTGTTCATCACCTTCGTACCCGAGTGCTCTTAATAAAGTTGTTGAAGGAAATTTTTTCCTTCTATCTATATATACATAGAGAATGTTGTTTATGTCGGTTGCAAACTCAACCCATGAACCTCTGAAAGGAATAATTCGCGCAGAATAAATCGGTGTACCGTTCGGGTGATAAGTTTGAGCAAAAGCAACACCAGGTGAGCGGTGCAACTGGCTTACAATAACTCTTTCGGCACCATTGATGATAAACGTTCCGCGTTCGGTCATGAACGGAAGGTTCCCTAGATAAACTTCCTGCTCAACAGAGTTAACGTACTCGCCGGTTTCATCATCTTTTGTTGAAAGGCGGAGTTTAGCTTTCAAAGGTGCTGAATAGGTTAATCCTCGTTCTTCACATTCCGGAATTGAGAATCTCGGTTTCTCAACGTAGTATTCGATAAAATCTAATCTGTAAAATTCTTTATTATCGAGGATCGGGAAGTTGGTATTAAATACTGCCTGCAAACCTTTATTTTCTCTTTGCGACTGTGCAACTTTAAGCTGCAAAAAATCTTCGAACGAATCCAGCTGGATATTCAGAAGATCCGGGACTTTAATCGCATGAGAGATAGAAGCAAAGGAAATTCTTCCGGTGCTTTTATTAATTTTTGTTTTTTCCAACCCTAACCTCCAAAGTGGTTTTAATTATTTTTCTTTCCTCAAATAAATGGAAGAAAGTGGTAAGGCAAATTCTGCTGCCCTACCACTCTAAATCTATATCAGCTTAAGAAATGAATTACTTAACTTGAACTGATGCGCCAGCTTCTTCGAGCTCTTTTCTAATTTTCTCTGCTTCGTCTTTCGAAACACCTTCTTTAACAGTTTTCGGCGCACCGTCTACTAAATCTTTAGCTTCTTTCAAACCGAGTCCGGTATGAGCACGCACAACTTTGATTACATTAATTTTTGTTGCACCAGCGCTTTGAAGAATAACATCAAATTCGGTTTTCTCTTCTGCCGGTGCAGCTGCTGCCCCTGGCGTTGCGGTTCCTGCCATAACAACCGGAGCTGCGGCGGTAACACCAAATTCATCTTCCAATGCTTTCTTTAATTCTGCTGCTTCAACAAGTGTTAGCGCTTTAATCTTCTCAACAATTTCCGAAATTTTCTCCGTCATTTTATTTTCTCCTATTACTTTAATAATTAATTCTTTATCGGTTTAATCTTAGGCAGCTTTCTTTTTACCGACTTCATCAATAACGCTGACGAAATCGCGAATAACTGCATTGATAGTACCAACAATTCCGCTTGCAGGGGCAGCAATACTGCCAACAATACCAGCCATAATTTCCTCTTTTGTAGGCATAGACGCTATTGTATCGAGCTGATCTGCACTGTAGAATGTTGATTCAATATAACAACCTTTGAACGAGAACTTTTGTTTGTCATCGTAATATTTTTTGATGATCTTTGCCGGCGCTACAAAATTTTCGCCAGCAAAACCAACTCCAATCATTCCGACAAATTGTTCATTAAGCCTTTCGTATCCCCCAACCTGCTCGAGGGCTTTCTTGAAGAGAGTATTCTTGAAGACTTTGTATGTAACTCCATTTTTCCTGAAATCCGAACGAAGTTTATTTATATCTGCTACATCCACTCCGCTGTAATTTACAAGGAAGATTGCAGAAGAGTTCTTTACAAGCTCCTTGATTTGCTCTGTAATCTCTCTCTTTTCTTCTTTTTTCATTGTACTCCTGTTCGGTTATAACAACACACTTACTAATGTAGAAGCATTATTTTTTATCCCGATGTAATCGGGATGAGTGCGTAAACTTTTAATCGTGCTTGGTTACAAATACAGTTTCATCTTTATTTATCTTAAGACCCGGGCCCATTGTTGAAGACAAATAAAGACTTTTTACATAGTTGCCTTTTGCAGATGATGGTTTCATTTTCACAATGGTTTGAAGAAATGCTTTGGTATTTTCAGAGAGCTGCTCAACGCTGAAATTCATTTTTCCCAATGCAGCATGAACAATTCCTGCTTTTTCAACTCTAAATTCTATTTTACCGGCTTTTACTTCTTTGACAGCTTTTGCAACATCCATAGTTACAGTGCCCGATTTCGGATTCGGCATCAAACCTTTAGGACCTAAGACGCGGCCAAGTTTTCCTACTTCTCCCATCGTATCCGGCGTGGCAATAATAACATCAACATCAGCCCAACCGCCTTTAATTTTTTCTATGTATTCTTCGAAACCTGCGAATTCGGCACCGGCTTTCAGAGCGTCCTGCGCTAAAGATCCTTTTGCAATTACAAGCACAGAAACTTTTTTGCCCGTTCCGTGCGGTAACGAAACAGTTCCTCTTACCATTTGATCGGCATGCCTTGGATCGACTCCGAGACGAATTGCACAATCCAGTGTTTCGTTAAATTTTACTTTTGAATTATCTTTAAGAATCTTCACCGCCTCTTCAACGGTATATTCTTTATTCTTATCAAAATTCTCATTAAAAGCTTTTATTCTTTTGGCAACTTTCATTTTATATCCAGCAAAATTTTTTTTTGAATTTAGTCTTCGACAGTAAAGCCCATACTGCGCGCTGTTCCGGCAACCATACTTGAAGCATGATCTACATCGTGTGCATTAAGATCCGGCATTTTTAGTTGTGCAATCTCACGCACCTGGGCTTTTGTAACTTTTGCAACTTTGGTTTTGTTTGGTTCGGCAGAACCTTTTTCTACTTTAGCGGCTTTCTTTAATAATACAGCCGCGGGCGGAGTCTTTGTAATAAACGTAAATGATTTATCTGAAAAAACTGTGATAACAACCGGAATTATTAATCCCTGTTTATCTGAAGTTCGTGCATTGAACTGTTTACAGAACTCCATTATGTTAACCCCTTTTTGGCCCAAAGCAGGCCCAACTGGCGGAGACGGATTTGCCTGACCGCCGGGTATTTGCAACTTAATAAAACCTTCAATTTTCTTTGCCATTTTTGAACCTATCTAAATTTAATTATTTATTTCTCTAACTCTGCTTGAACAAAATCAATTTCAACCGGGGTTTTTCTGCCAAATATTGAAACCATAACTTTAATTTTCATTTTCTCTTCGTTAACCTCCTGTATAATGCCGGAGAAATTATTGAAGGGACCGTCAATGATTTTTACGAAATCACCGGTTCTAAAAACTGTTTCCGTTCGTTCGGTTTCGTCTCCCTCGGTTATTCTTCCGACAATTCTTTTCACTTCTTTAGGCTGAAGTGGAACAGGATTATTGGGCGTGCCGAGAAATCCCATAACCGATGGAGTATTAATTATAAAGTCTTTCACGCGGATATCTAAATCGGCATGAACTAAAATATATCCCGGGAAAAAATTCTTTTTCTTTGTTTTTTTCTTCCCGTCTTTGACTTCGAAAACTTTTTCGGTCGGAACTAATACATCTAAAATTCTTGCCCTAAGATTATCGTTGTCTTTCAGTTCCGTTTCGATTAAAGACTTTACCTTATTCTCGTGCCCGGAAAAAGTTCTTACTACATACCATTTAGCTTTTTCGTTTTCCAATCTTAGAAAATTCCTTGCAATATTTTTGTAACAGCAATGTCAACCACATAAGTAAAAGCTGAAAGAACAATACAGACAACAATTACTATCGTTGTGGATTCCTTTAATTCATCTCTTGTTGGCCAGGTAACCTTCTTCATTTCCTTGACCACATCGTTAACAAAATTGATAATCTTTTCTTTCATAACCAGTTCCGTTATTTAAACTCGCACGTCAGGAGGGACTCGAACCCCCAACCTGCGGTTTTGGAGACCGCTGCTCTACCAATTGAGCCACTGACGTATTATTTAGTTTCTTTAAA
>CAZQQC010000050.1:0-2631 GCA_964595365.1 uncultured Melioribacter sp. | reverse complement strand
TTAGAGCTGATGACCGGGATTGAACCGGTGACCTCTTCCTTACCAAGGAAGTGCTCTACCAACTGAGCTACATCAGCAGACAGAGCGGGAGACGGGACTCGAACCCGCGACCAACAGCTTGGAAGGCTGTGACTCTAGCCAACTGAGTTACTCCCGCATTTTCAAAAAGAACAAAAAAAATTGCAGATACGTTCTGCTTTATTTTTAATTTTTTATTCTACGGATAAATCAACGAAGTGTGAATATGTTTGGTGATATTCTACTTCATTAATTCGTTTTAAGTGGGCGGCGAGGGATTCGAACCCCCAAAGGCGTTTGCCAACGGATTTACAGTCCGCCCCGGCTCTCCAACTCCGGCGTCCGCCCAGACAGATTTCACCCACTATCTCAAAAAACGAACTTCAAATATAGATGTGATACCAGAAAAAAGCAAGAAAGGGAAAAGTTTAATAATTCAACATTTGTGTTTCTCAACCCGACGAAGGTAATTGAAAAGATAAAATATTTTTAAACCACTTTGATATTCTTCGCTTTGTCAATCTTGAATAATTTATAGTTTATACTATCGCAAAGTGCCTGCCAGCTTGCCTCAATTATGTTTTCTGATACACCAACTGTCGACCATGTTTCAGTACCATCGCTAGATTGAATCAAAACTCTTACTTTAGCCGCAGTTCCATCTTTTTCATCAAGGACCCGGACTTTATAATCAACAAGTTTTATCGTTGATATTTCAGGATAAAATCTCATCAGTGCTTTTCTTAATGCATTATCGAGTGCATTAACAGGACCGTCTCCGTTTGCAGCAGTGTGTTCAACTTCACCTCCAGCTTCAATCTTCAGAACGGCTTCGCAACTGCTTTGTTTTTGATCATCGAAGAAGACATGCACTTTTGAATCAAGCGTATTGAAATAAGGACTGAATTCATTTTTCTCCGTTCGCAATATTAATTCGAACGATGCTTCCGCTCCATCAAATTGGTAGCCGTTATACTCTAAAGCTTTGATATGAGATACTAATCTTTTTGTAAATTCCGAATCATCCGAGATATCAATACCGAAAGCTTTTGCTTTGTACTTGATATTACTTTGACCGGACAAGTCCGACACCAAAACTCTTTGCGAATTGCCTACAGTTTCGGGATTTATATGTTCGTACATTCTGCCATCTTTCAAAACTGCGCTGACATGAATTCCCCCCTTGTGTGCAAAAGCCGATTTGCCTACAAAAGCGTTTCGAGTATTTGGAACAAGATTCATCACTTCGTACACAAAGTTCGAAAGCGATGTTAACTGCTCAAGACGAATTTCCTGTCGGGTAGACTTTTGTAACTTCAATATTATGTTAGGAATTATGCTAATTAAATTTGCGTTTCCGCATCGTTCCCCCACGCCATTAATTGTTCCCTGAACATGAGTGGCACCGGATTCGAGCGCCATTAGAGAATTAGCAACGGCAAGTTCGCCATCGTTATGTGTATGAATACCTATTCTTTTCTCAATTACATTCTTTACTATGTTCATAATATCAGCAACTTCGCCAGGAAGTGATCCACCATTGGTATCACAAAGTGCGATAACATCAGCACCGGCTTCCTCGGCAGCTTTCAACATCTTTAATGCAAACCCGTTATTGTTTTTGAAGCCATCAAAGAAATGTTCTGCATCAAATATTACCCGCCTTCCGTGCTCTTTTAGAAACGCAACGGACTTAAAAATTAGCTCTTCGTTTTCGGCTTCGGTTAATCCGAGTCCAACTTCTGCATGGAACTTCCATGTCTTGCCAAAAATTGAAACAACCGGTGTTTCTGCTTTTAGAAGAGCGTTCAAATTCGGATCGGAAAAAACTTTATCGGGAAACCGGGCAGTTGAACCGAAAGCACACAGCTGTGCTTTTTTCAAATTCATGGATTTTACCTTTTGAAAAAATTCTTCGTCACGCGGATTGCTGCCGGGCCAGCCACCTTCAATGACATCAATCCCAAACTCGTCCAGTTGTTGTGCAATTGCAAGTTTATCGTTGATGGATAAATTAACTCCCTCGCCCTGTGTTCCATCGCGAAGAGTTGTGTCGAACAGCTCGATGAGATCTGACTTCATTTTATTCTCTCTTTTTAATTGATCATTCCGGATATTCTTGCAAACTCAAACAAACCGCCGGCTTCTACAATTTCACATACATCGCCCAACGGTTTCAACTGATAATTTTTCCCATCGGTATGATTCGTAATTTTGTTTGTATCAACATCAACTTCAATTGTATCGCCCGTTTTGATTTTATCGTTGAGTTTATTTTGAGATTCGTAAGGAATCAAAAAACCTCCGTCAACAGAATTGCGGTAGAAAATCCGGGCATATGATCCGGCTATCACAACTTTCACTCCGGCAATTTGAAGAGCAAGCGGCGCATGTTCGCGTGAAGAACCGCATCCGAAATTTGAACCGCCAATTATGATGCTGTATTCCGACCTATAATTTTCTCCTTCGATAAAAAGTTTTCCTCCAGCAGGCAAGCCGGCTTTTTCCAACGGTACACTTGATAGAGCAAAGTGTCCGTATTTTTTTAATTCTTCAGGATCGCTCGTACTGTAAACCAGATGTTCTGCAGGTATAATTTGATCTGTATCGATG
>CAZQQC010000049.1:0-19033 GCA_964595365.1 uncultured Melioribacter sp. | reverse complement strand
CACTGGAAATAAAAATCAAGTTGTATTAGTAAAGTATCTTCCGCGATAGGCATGCATCAAATAGACAATAATGCGGCACTTAGAAATTTTTCGGCTCTTGTAGATTTTAGCAACCTGATCAATTCCAATCTCGATTTAAATTTTACTCTTAATAATATATTGCTAACTTGCTTCGGAAAGTTTCACACTACGAAAGGACTAATTGCGCTATTGAACTGGCAAAACATTTTTGAAGTTAAATCTAGCAAAGGAATTACCGGTCAAATCATAAGTACGTTCCCATCCGTTACTCTAGATGATTACGTTGGAATGTCTAGTTACCGGCAGTTTCTCGTAAAAAATAATTTCCCGGTATTTCAAGAAATAAAATCGTCCGAAGGATTAAAAGGATTTTTGATTCTCGGACAGAGACTTACAAACAAACCGTACGATGAAGAAGATATTAACTTCTTGAAAACTATTCTAAATGTTGGCTCTACTGCAATTGAGAATACATTGGTTGTTGACAGACTCAAAAAAGTAAACCGAGAGCTAGATGCAAAAGTCAATCAACTTGGCTCGTTATTCGACCTCAGTAAAGAATTCAGCGGCGTACTTCAAATCGAAATGATTAGCAAACTGCTTGTTTATTCTTTAATAGGGCAGATGCTCGTTTCGAAATATTCGATTATCTTATGCGCAAACAATGTTCATACTTTTTTGGAAAATCGTTTTGAGGAGAATAATCTTAAACTTGTGCTAAATTCTTGCGATCCGGATCAATTCTCGAAAACGCTGACTGGAGACGAACTAACCGGTAACCTTAAACCTTTTGCTGATGCTGGAGTTGACCTGATTGTTCCAATGCTGATTAAAGGAGAAACAAAAGGATTAATACTGCTTGGTAAAAGAAAAAATGAGCTGCAATACAACAAATCCGACATTGAATTTGTTTCTTCGCTCGGAAGTTTGGCTATCATATCTATAGAGAATGCACGGTTGTTCAAAGAAACTTTGGAAAAGCAGCGGCTTGAAAAAGACCTTGAAACTGCGCGCAATATTCAGAATAATCTTCTGCCCAAAACAATTCCTACGCTTTCAAATTTTGAAATTGCGGCGTTCAACAGATCGGCAAGAATGGTTGGAGGCGACTACTACGATATAGTTAAACTTGATAACAACAGAATACTTTTTGCAATTGCAGATGTTTCGGGCAAAGGAGTTCCGGCGGCATTACTAATGGCAAACATACAGGCATTCTTAAAATCAATTTGCAAAATGAATCTTCCTCTGGCAGAAGCTACCAATCTTTTAAACGATCTTGTTGCCGAGAATACCACAATGGGTAGCTTCATTACTTTTTTCTGGGGCATTTTGGATAATGAAAAATGCGAATTGACTTATGTCAACGCCGGTCATAATCCGCCGTTGCTTGTACGTCATTCGCAAATTTCAAAACTTAAAAAGGGAGGAATGATTCTTGGTGTAATGCAGACAACTATTCCATATATTTCAGAAGCAGTAACTCTGGAACACGACGATGCATTGGTGCTCTTTACAGATGGAATTACCGAGGCTATGAACGCCAAACGGGAAGAATTTTCGGAAGAACGTTTGGAAAAATTGGTGCGTCTAAAATGTCAGGAAAATTCTCAAAATCTTTTAACTTACATTAAAATAGATGTCGAGAATTTTACAAAAGGCGCCGAACAATCCGACGATATTACTTGTCTTGTGATAAAAGTAAAATAAGTTTTGCTTAGGGCAATTTAATATGATTAACAGGCTAAAAAAATTTTGGGTGAAAAATTACACCAGGTTTATTCTACTGACAGCACTTGTTTTCTTTTCAATTGGGTTGGTAAATTTCTTTTTCATCTTTGAGATAACCGCTCAATCTAACGATGAATGTCTTTGGATTATGAAAAAAGCAGCTCCGGACAGCATTGCAATTGAGTTCCAGTTCGTTAAAGAAAACGGCGTTACTTGGAATGCAGGGATACGCAACGGTGATCATCTCTTATCGATTGATGGAGTAATGACCTACGATCTTATAACCGCATCCCGGATACTTGACGGGGTTCGAGCTGGCGATTATGCTACTTACAAAGTAAGTCGTAACGGAAAAATTTTTGAGACTAAAGTTCTCGTAAAAAAGTTAATAAACTTTGCCGGTTTGGCTTTTGCTCTGCTTTCGTTTCTTTGGCTGATTGTCGGTTTTGTTGTTGTAATGGCAAAGCGGGAAGGAACAACGCAAAGATTGTTTTATAAAATTGGCGTATTTGCAATTTTGTATGCTACGGTCAATTTGCTTTATCGCGGGCAAGGAGCTCTTAATCCACTGTTTGAGAACAGAGCATTACTTTTTACAGTTGATACTATGTGGACTCTCGGCGGTTCGTTCTTTGGTTTTATGCTGGTCCGTTTCTTCTGCATATTTCCGAATGAAAACAAGTTGATTAAAAAGAAATGGTTCAACCGGTTTCTATTTATCTCGCCGTTTGTAATTTTTGTTGCTGCTGAAGTTATTAAGTTTGTCTATGCTTACCGCTATCCTTTCGGAAAGAGTTATAGTATTCTTGCAAATGCTATTGGAATTATTCTTGGAGTGTCGTTCATAGCCGGTCTGGTTTTTCTTTTTCTCGGCTATGTAAAATTGAGCAACAAACGTGAACGGAATTCCATATTCGTAATATTGGTTGCATACCTTATTGGCGTATTGGCTCTCATTTACACATCAACTTTGGCGGCTGCAATTGCAGGGTTAATCTTTAATAACCCGGCATACTTTACTCCAATCATTTTAATAGCATTGCTGCCTATAGCGTTTGGTTATTCAATCTTCCGTTATTCACTTATGGATGTCAGCGAAGTCGTTAAGAACACGGTCGTTTACGGTATTGCGACCATTGCTCTTGCAGCAGTTTACTTTTTGTTGATCTACGTTATCGGTCAAAGTGTGAGTTCTGCTATCGGAACTGAATACCAGGGAATAATTTTTGGTGCCGTATTTGTTCTGTTTGCGGTTGTGTTTCAATCAACCAAAGACAAGTTTCAAGATTTCTTAACTGCAAAGTTTTATCCCGAACAATTCAGTTATCAAAAAGGATTGCTTGAATTTAACGGAACAATTGCAAGCGTGGTTGGCAAAGAGAATATCTTTGATGCTATCCGGAAACTTTTTGTTCAGGTTTTGCAAATTGAAGTGTTCGGGCTTTTGCTCAAATATGAAAGCGGCGTGTTTGAACTCGTCCGTCATCAGGGCATTTCGAATACCAGACTTAACCTTCATAACGACAAACAGGTTATAGAAAATTACTGTTTGGAATGTACGATGCTTGAAAAGAAACAGGTTATCGAACGTCAAAATTTTGAAGAAATATTAGGGAGATCTGCGCACAAATTTCTTGCCGAGGAGATTTATACAATTATTCCGTTGTTTATCAAATCAAAATTGATCGGGTTACTTCTGATAGGATTAAAACGTTCCGGCTCTCAATTCATGGGCAAAGATCTAGATCTGCTCATTTCGGCGTCGCTTCAAACTGCAATTTCTCTGGAGAATGCACGATTGTACGAATCTGAAGTTGAAAAGCAAAAGCTGCAGCGCGATTTAGAAAATGCCAGACACATTCAGGAAACCTTATTACCCAAAATTGTTCCGCAAATAAATCGGCTGGATCTCTCAGGTAGAATGATTCCCGCAATGCATGTCGGCGGAGATTACTTTGACTTAATAAAAATTAACGACTCGAAACTATTTGTTGTTATTGGCGACGTTTCCGGCAAAGGATTGAGTGCTTCATTTTATATGTCGAAACTTCAAACTATGATTCGATTATACTGCACCGACGGAAAATCTCCGCGGGAAGTTTTAGCAGAAGTAAATGGAAAAATCAGCGAAAGCATAGAGAAGAATTGGTTTATAACTGTTACTTTAGGATTGTTTGATGTAGAAAATAAAACGCTAACGGTTTGTAGAGCAGGACATACATCTATAATTAGAATAAGAAACAGTATGCTGGAAACGTTTCGGCCGGCTGGAATTGGAATCGGGCTTGATAAAGGAGAAGTATTTCAGAATTCCCTCGAAGAAGCAGTTTATAGATTAGAAGGTAACGATTTGTACTTCTTCTATTCAGATGGTGTTACAGAACTTATGAACGAAGATGATGAATTATTTGGTGAGGACAGATTGGAAAAATTTTTGCTGCCGAATGCTTTCAAAGATTGTGGCGAAATAGAAAAAGCTTTGATAAATGAACTTTCCGATTTCAGAGGGAAAGCACCGCAGTACGACGACGTGACAACACTTTTGGTAAAATACAAAGAGTAAGTTCAGCAACAATTTAAAATGAAAAAGTCCCGATCTTAATCGGGACTTTTTTTGTGATGGTGAAATTAGAATTGGATTCTTTTACCCGATCGGTGAGCGTATTCCAGAACGAATGCGCTCGCAATGAAAATTGACGAATAGGTTCCGGTTATCATACCAATGAACAATGCGAAAGCAAAACCTCTGAGAACCTCGCCGCCGAAAATCAACAGTACGATAATGCTTATCAACACTGTAAAAACAGTGATTAGTGTTCTGCTCATCGTTCTGTTGATAGCGTGATTCATGTTTTCTTCGATCGATAATGATTTGTGAATTTTCATCTGCTCGCGGACTCTATCGAAAACAATTACAGTATCGTTAGTGGAATAACCGACCAACGTTAGGAATGCTGCAAGAACCGTAATTGAGATTTCAAGATTGAGACCGGGAAAGACTCCGTACAACGCCACGAAAATTCCAAGTGTTAGCAAAACGTCGTGGAACAACGCAATTACAGCTCCCAGTGCAAAAGCAAATTTAAACCTGAAGCCAAGATAAATTAAAATGCCAATAAGCGAAATGAACACAGCAACAATCGCATTTCTTTTCAGCTCTTTACCAACTTTTGGTCCAACACGGTCTTCCTTAAGAAGTTTGAAAGGATTGTCTTTAAATTTTTCCGAAAGTCTTTCTTTTATAATATCTGCAACACCCAGCCGAACAATAACGGAAGTGTTTGTAGAATCAGTACCCACTTTTGTGGTTTGAAACCCCGAGCTGAAGAGTTTGTTGCTTATTGCTTCGGCTAAATTTGGATCTTTGAAAGCATAATTAATTGAATTGCTCGAAGTATCTGTTATTGTTCTTTGAGCGGCGGGGAAGTTTGCGTTAATAATTGATTCGATTCTTCCTTTAACTTCGGGCAAAATATTTTTTGGAATTTCCTGCAGCTCGGTTCTTAACAAAATTCCAGTTTGTCCGCCGAACGTTTTTACTTCCATGTTGCCGAGTCCCAATTTGTCAACTTCATTTCTTACGTAAGAAATATCGACCGGTTTATCGAACTGAAGAGCTACTTCGGAACCGCCTTTAAAATCTATGCCAAAATGAACGCCTCTAATCAACATAGAAATTATTCCGAACAAAAGAACTGCCGCCGACAAAAAGTAAAAGAGAGTTCGTTTACCCATGAAGTCGATATTTAGATTATCGAAAAGTCGCATCTATAATTAATCTCCTAAAATTTTATCCAATATTTACCTTGTAACCTTTGTTCAACAAAAAATCGAAGATTACTCTTACAATTACCAACTGGCTAAAAAGACTTACAATCAAACCAATCATCAGTGTTAATGCAAATCCCTGAACGGGACCGCTTCCAAATTGATAAAGCACCAAACCTGTAATAAATGAGGTAACGTGAGAATCGAAGATTGGTGCAAATGAAAGTTTGAATCCGCTTTCGACAGCGGCTTTCAATGTTTTTCCGTTTGCAAGTTCTTCCCTTATTCTTTCGAAGATGATAACGTTGGCATCTACTGCCATACCCATTGTTAACACTATACCGCCGATACCGGGCAAAGTTAATGTTGCACCAAAACCCGCAAGTATTCCTAAAAGATTTACAATAGTAACTGAAAGAGCTACTACAGAAAAACTTCCGCCGGTTTTATAATAGAAAATCATAAAGATGGCTATAAGGATGAAGCCAATTACTGTAGAGCTTACTCCATCGTTGATGGAATCCTGCCCCAGTGATGGACCGACAGTTCTTTGCTCTAAAGTTTCTATTGGTGCTGGTAATGCACCGGCTTTCAAAACGATTTCAAGAAGTTTTGCTTCATCAAGATTTGGGATACCGGAAATCTGAGAACTTCCCGTTGGAATTTTAGACTGAATAACAGGAGCAGAGTAAACACCGCCGTCAAGAATAATAGCGCATCTTTTGCCGATGTTCGAACCGGTAATTCGTGCCCACTCTCTTGCGCCCTCGGAGTTCATCTGCATTGAAACTACAGGTGCAGATGTAGAAGGGTCTATATTCGATTGTGCGTCTGTAATAACACCTCCGGTCAGTTCGGGATCTTTGTTTACAAGATACATTCTGTAATAATTATTTCCGTCACCGCTTTTTTCCGGTTTTGCTTCGTAAATGAACTCAACATTATCCGGCATTATTTTTTTCACTTCAGGGTTCTGAAGCATCGCATTAATTTTTTCGCGGTCGCTTTCTTTTACGAATGCATCTGCCATTCTTCCTTGCGGGTCTAGCAGGCGGGCAACATAAAAGAAGGGATGTTCCTTAGCGAATTGTTCGTCGGTTAATTTCTTTTGATTAATTGTGTCTTTCTTTGAAGCGGTTTCATTTTTTTTGCCGGTTAAAGAATCTGCTGCAGATTTGCCTGCAAGCGCCTCATCAATTTTTTTCATAATTGAAATTGTAAAATCGGGGTCCTTGACGAGCTTAAATTCCAGCAGAGCTCTTCCCTGAAGCAATCTCTTCGCTTCTTCTTCTCTTGCAATACCGGGCAATTCAATTACAATTCTTCTCGATCCTTGTTTTTGAATGCTCGGTTCCGAAACGCCGTACTGATCAACTCTGTTTCTAATAATTTCTATTGCGCGTGATACCGCATCTTCTTCCTGCTGTAAAAGACGCTTCTCGATTGCGTTGTCGTTTTCTCGAATAGATCCAAAATACCTGCTCAAGCGAATGTTTTTCTCTCTCATTTTTCGTGTGAAGATGGAAACAACATTCTCGTCGGTTTTTTTGGATTCAGCCTCCGACTCTTTCAGAACTTGATTAAACTGACTATCTGGTTCTTTAGCCAATTTTTCCAGCAGCTTCGAAGTGTTGACTTCCATCAACAAATACATTCCGCCCTGCAAATCCAAACCAAGTTTTACACGTTTTTCTCTTGCAGTTTTGTAAGCTGGATTACCGGCAAGAATACTGTCTTTTTTTGCAGTAATTAAATCTTTCAGCTGTCCTTCCGGAATATTTGGATTATTCTTCTTAATCGACCGCTGGAGCGACACCAATTGTTCGGAAACTTTTTTGTTGTTTTGATAATCTTGAAATGTTGGATAAAGCAGATACAAGCAGAGAGCAATTGCAGCTATTATCAGAATGATTCTGAATCTTAATTCTTTCATTATAATCAGCTGTTTAGTTAGTAAATTCAGTGAAATTTTAAGGCATCAAATTTTGATGCTTCCCCCCAAATTGTGAAATTGACTTTCGTTTAACTTTTTACCATCTATTCTCTTACCACCCAGGTTTTAACTGTAGCGGAAACACTTGGATGAAGTTTTACAGCAACACTATAAATTCCGAAAGACTTAATCGGCTCTGTTATATCGATTTTTCTCTTGTCAACGTCAAACCCTTTTTCCTTTAACGCATCGGCAATCATTTGATGTGTCACCGAACCGAAAATTTTATCTTCTTCACCAACCTTCACAGGAATTGTAACAGACACTTTTTCCAATTCGGCAGCATAATTTCGGGCAGCATCCAAATCTTTGGCTTCTTTTTTCAGAATCTGTTTTTTCTCTTCTTCCAGCGATAAAATGTTCCCCCTGTTTGCCTGATATGCAATTTGACGTGGAATAAGGTAATTTCTTGCATATCCGTCTTTTACAGAAACAATATCGCCAACTTTACCGAGCTGGTCAAAATTCTTTCTTAATATAACTTTCATCTCTCTACTCCTAATTACTTAACAGCTTCCGACACAAATGGCAGAATTGCCAAATGACGGGCTCGTTTGATTGCCTGGACTAATTCTCTATGTTGTTTAGCTGTTAGTCCGGTTATTCTTCTTGGGATAATCTTTCCCTGGTCGGTAAGAAATCTTTGAAGTTGTTTTTGATCTTTGTAATCTATATAACCATCAATTACTCTCTTGACCTTTTTGGTCTGGTTTTTCATTTTATTTTCTCTCACGGTTTATCCTTCATTAAGTCGGATTCTTCATCAGTTAAAAATTTATCGAATGAGTTGTCTTCATAATCTGTTTCATCGGATTCAGCAACAACATCTTCACCGTTGCCTTGAGTTTTGTTGAATTTATTTAGGAATTGGATCCTCTTGGCTTTTATTTCAACGATTGTTCTATTCTTGCCGTCTTCCGTTTTAAACGTTCTGCTCTGAAGTTCTCCATCGACAAGCACTGCACTTCCTTTTTTAAGGCGGTCTTTGCAGCTATCTGCCAATTTATTCCACGCAACTACACCCACGTAGCAGACATCTTCCTGCCATTGATTACTGCTGTCTTTATATCTTCTGTTTGCGGCAACATGAAAATTAACAACCGGTGTGCTGTTTGAAGTCTGTCTGAACACAGGATCCTTTGTCAAGTTGCCTGCAACTATAATGCTATTAAGTTCTGGCATCTTAAGTTCGGCCATCGTAACCTCCGCTAATTCTAATTAGTTAACTTGTACATCTGTTGATTTAGATTGCGCCTCTTCGGCAGCAGCTTCAGTCGCAGCTTTTTCTTTTTGTTTGGAAATAGATTCCAATGCAAATTTATTCAGTGCGATTGTAAGATAACGAACAATGTTTTCATCCAATCTGTAATTACGTTCGAGCACAGCTATTAAATCTGGAGATGCAGTAAATCTAAAAATGGCATAGTAACCGCTCTTGGCTTTCTTAATGGGGTAAGCCAGACGCTTTCTGCCCCATTTATCCAATTCGGCTATCTCTCCGCCATGTGTTGTTACAGTTTCTTGAATGCGTGCGATTGTAGCGTCGATTTGTTCATCTTCGAGTGCAGCATTGACAATTACAACACTCTCGTAGGTACGTTTGTTCATGTTAGGTTTTCACCTCCCTTTGGGCTTACGGCCTTTCCGCACAATAACGGAAAAGCAGGGTTTATAAAATATGGCTGCAAAAAATATCACTTTCTAATTTACAACGCAAGGAACAAAATAAATCATTCATTCTTGAATCTTACCGGTTAGTTTGTCAGAATCACGAGTATTTGGCTTTTTCTTATCTATCGAGCTGGAAAACCTGCTGAAATAATCGAGCATTGATTTATAGCCGCCGGTTATAAATTGTTCGATCAGTTCAACTGAAAAGTTGATGCTTTTTGTAACGTCCTCAAATTCATCTTGATTAAATTTACCGAGAACGTAGTTCGCCATCTCGCCTTTCTCAAAAGCATTTCCAATGCCGAATTTTAATCTCGGAAAAGCATCACTCTTTAAATGATAGATGATTGACTTAATTCCTTTATGGCCACCGTCGCTTCCGGATTGTCTTAGCCGGATCCGGCATAAAGGTAAATTTACATCGTCTGCAACAACAAGTAGATCTTCGGCGTCAACCGGGTGTTCGTTCAAAAAATCGAGAACGGCTAAACCGCTAAGATTCATATATGTAGTTGGTTTAAGCAAAAAAAAATCGGAAGAATCTAACGATCCTTCCGAATAATAATATCCAAACTTAGAAGCATGAAACGAAAGACTGTTTTCCCGTGCAAACCGATCGAGTATCAAAAAACCAACATTGTGACGTGTCAACTCGTATTGTGTACCGGGATTACCCAGTCCAACTATAACACGCAATTCCGTGCCTACTCTTCTTCTTCGGTTTGTTTACCTTTGCTTATAACTTCCGGTTCAGCTTGTTCTTCAGTTGTTTCGGCAGTAGCAGCAGCAGTCGGTTCAACCACGGCACGTGGAATAACAACGGAAACAATTATTACGTCGTCATGATGAAGAATTTTAGCTTTCTCAATCTTCAAGTCTCTTATGTGAACGGAATCGCCAACACCAAGATCCGAAACATTGATAACGACATGTTCGGGAATATCTGCGGGCAGACATGAGATTTGAATTCTATGTAACGAATGCTGAATGATACCACCTTCCTTGGCACCTTTTGCCTGTCCTTCCAGAATTACCGGAACTTCAATTTCAATTTCTTGATCCGCAGAAATTCCTAAAAGATCAAAATGAATAACCCTGTCGGTTACGGGATCGAACTGAACGTTTTTAAGAATGGATTTTAACTCTTCGTTCCCATCTATTTTTAAATTGACGATATGAGTTTCGGATGTAAACACGAGCGGCTTTAGTGTGCCTTCGGAAATATAAATTGGAATTGGTTCTACGTTCTTAGTGTAATAAATGCCGGGGATGTTTCCTTCGCGCCGTAATTTATTTACAACACCTTTTGTAGAAAGAGTTCTTTTTTTCGCTTGAACACTTATTTCTGACATCGCTTATTTATCTCCAAATAAATTTTTTTAACTTTTATCTATCTCAAATAATGAACTGATAGATTCATTTCTGTATGATCTTATGATTGCTTCTGCAAACAAACCGGAGGCGGTACGTATAACAATTTTATCTATGTAATTTTCTTTTAACGGGATACTGTCTGTAACATAAAGTTTACTCATCTCCGAACTTTTAATCCTTTCGAGTGCATTTCCGGAAAGAAGAGGATGAGTGATAGCGCCATAAATATGCTTAGCGCCTCTTTCCCGTAATGCTTTAACGGCATTCACAATTGTACCGCCGGTGTCAATCAGATCGTCGACAAGCAGCACATCTTTGTCTTTAACATCGCCTATTATGTTCATAACTTCTACCTGGTTATGCTTCGGTCTTCTTTTATCTATAACTACCAAGCCAGCATCTAATCTTTTGGCATACGATCTCGCTAATTTTATTCCGCCAATATCCGGAGATACAACTACCAGATTGCCGGAATCATTTTTTATAACGCTTGTAAATACCGGAGATGCGTACAAGTGATCAAATGGTATATCAAAGAATCCTTGTATCTGTGCTGCGTGAAGATCCATAGTTATCACTCTATCGGCTCCGGCGGTTGTAATCAGGTTAGCTACTAATTTTGCAGTTATTGCAACTCTTGGCTGATCCTTTCTATCCTGTCTGGCATACCCGAAATAAGGAATAACCGCAGTTACTTTTTTTGCCGAAGCTCGTTTCGCAGCATCAAGCATAATCAAGAGCTCCATTAAGTTTTCTGCAGGGGGATGTGTAGATTGGATGATGAATACTTCCCGTCCTCTAATATTTTCTAAGAACTTAACCCAAATTTCTCCATCGCTAAAAACCCGGATATCTATCTTTCCCTGCGAAATACCCAAGTATGAACAAATTCTTTGAGTCAATTCCGGATTTGAAGTGCCGGAGAATATGAGCGGTAACTGTTCCAAAGCTTTATTTTTAGCCCTTTTTTCTAAAAACAGTCGCTAAATATAAATAAATATGCCTGGCCTGTCAAATAAAGTGATGGAAGGGCATTTTACTTATTTCATCCTTTTACTGAAAAGAAAAATGATAACAACAACAATTATGAACAATGCACTGAAGTAAATCCATGACGGAGTTTCTTTTAGTTTGAACTGCCGGTAAGTAGCCGTAATGTATTTTCCTGTTCCTATTTCATCAAGAGAATATTTCCATGTGAGCCTGTTGTTAGTTATCTCGGTTGCGTTGTGGTTTAAAATTTCGCCGGGAAGATAGTAGATATAAACTATAGAAAACGATTTGTTCTCAAATCCGAATCCGGTTGCAATAGGTGGAATGAATTGCGAAAAAATCTTTGTGTTTTTCGGACCCTCTTTAATTGAAAGTTCCGAGTTCTTAAATGCTTTTGTACTGTTTAAGGAATCAAGGCTGTTAAAGTTCAGTTCTACTTTTGCATGCATTGTGCTGTCCGAATAATCTCGATAGACCTCCACGTTTTTGATTGAGCTAAACAACGATGAAAACTCTTTGTAGACAGAATCTTTGTTAAAAATTCCGAATTGTTCGACAAGTATCGAGTCTCTCCCAGAAGTCCATTTCATCCAATAATGAATGAACATGCTGCCCGATCCGTCGGTTTTAATTGTAGTTACTTGAGTGTAATTTAGACACCCGCCAATTAATAGTAAGAGTACAAAAGCAAGTATAATGAAGATCTTATTTTTCATTGAAGATTTTTTTTGAACAAATATGCGAAAAAAATGGTTAATTAAATAGAAATTTGATTTTTGAAACTATGTGTGTATTTTTTGTAACTAATAATTTTAAGATGAAAATTGAAAGGAAGTTGTATGCCGACTTATGATTATAAATGCCTGAATTGCGGTCACTCTTTTGATGTATTCCAAAGAATAACCGAAAAACCATTAACCGATTGCCCCCGATGCGGAGGCAGAGTTCAACGATTGATTGGAGCAGGGGCGGGCCCCATTTTTAAGGGCTCGGGGTTTTACCAGACCGATTATAAGAATAATCCAAAAAAATCTTCAGCAAAAAAATCCGATTCTTCAACGGACAAGTAATTAACCTTGTGGTTGTCTAGAAATCCAAGCCCAATGAAACATAATATCTTGGTTGAGAAAAGCCATCCAGATTATATTTCCACGCAATATCAATTCTCCAGAGGAAAAGCATGTATACTCTAAATCCGACTCCGGTTCCAAGCAACAAATCTTGAGTAACAACGTTACCACTATCATTTCTACCAATCAGTTTGAGCGCGCTCATATTATTCCATGCCGAACCGGCGTCTATAAAAGCAACACCCAAAATATTCTGGAAGAACAACGGCAAACCGCCAGTTAGCAGATAGCGGATTATTGGAATTCTTAGTTCCAAATTTAACAAAGCGTACTTTGTTCCTATTTTTTCTGCGTAATTATAACCTCGTAAGGGAAGTGCAGGGGTCAAGAACGCAAAATCTGAAGCTCTGGAAATTGGAATTGAATTGTTAGAGAACGCTCTGTTAATCCAGTTCTCGGTACCGCCAATGAAAAATCTCTGCGGGTTCCCGCCGCCTGAATATCCACCCGATAATCTGAAGACAAAACCGTTATCAAACCAGAAACGTAAATAATTTCTGTAATCGAAAACAAGTGAATAAAAACTTTGCGTCTTTTTCAAAAAACCCGGATCTCCAAAAGTAGTAAGAAAATAACGCGTACCTTCTATAGGCGACGTGTACCCCCACAGCACGTTATCCTGAACGTAGCTCCAAGAAGGAATAAGAAAAGTATTGTTTTCGGACGGCACCGAGAGATCATCTAAATTGTCGGACGTAACACTCATCAAGCTAAGACCGAAATCCATTCTGTGAAATCTGTCGAATGGATAACTCGCCGTTCCTATTATAGATGTATTTTGGAAACGATATAGATTGGAACCGGCATAAGTATTCCTGTAAAGAAAGCGTGCAGTATGAAACGCTTGAATTCCAAGATCGAGTCTTTCTTTTAAGTAGTAATATGCTAAACCGTAGTCGCTGTTCTTAATATCAATTTGCAAACTTGTTATCCCTGTAAGTCTGTGATTTCCGAGAACGTCGCTGAACGACAAAACAGTTGTGCCGAGGAGCCCGTACAAAGTACTATATCCGGCATTTGCATAAATCAAATCCGGCGAGAAATTTATTTTGTATTTGTTCACAAGAAAGTTGCCGTTCTTATCGAGAGTTTCGTGGAACAATTGATTTCGTCTTGCAGCGCGTGCGCTGTCGCTTTCTGCTTTTCCCGAAGCAAAAACGTATTTGCTGTAATCGTTAGATAGCGAATCGGCTCTATCTTTTTTATGGATTACATATTGACCCGAAAAGATTGTGGTCTGTCTGTTTTTTATTGAATCTGCAGCAGAATTATGAAAAGCCGAAAAATTCTTCGCAATTTCTTTTGTTACGGTTAAATCCGGTATTTTTTCCTTTTTGTTTTTTGCATTCATAAGTTCTGCCATGTAACCGGTCACATTCAAAGAATCAAAATCCGGTTTCATATCGAACGGATTATTGATCAAGAAAATGTTGTAACCAAGATTATAAAGCGCCGTGAAAATTAACTTCTTGCCGTCGTATGAAGTGGAAATCTGACCGAGATCACTGATAGAATTTGTAATCGGAATCGACTTTTGTGCAAGTATGGTTTTTACTGAATCGTTATAATCAACAAATATTTTTTTCCTATAAAGGTTGTTGATTCCATTTTTGTCGTAGACGAACAAAATTTCTTTTCCATCGGGAGAAACCGCCGCATATTTTTCATCGCTTAACGGCAAATCGGTAATTCTATCAATCTTTCTTGTGTTTACGTCAATCATGTATAGATCAAGCTGTCTGTAAAGGTGTTTGTGCACTGAAAAGTCGAGAGTATCTTTTATAGCCGCAATAATGTCTCTTCTGTCGGATGAGAATATTATTTTTTTCCCGTCCGGAGTCCATACCGGATCGGTGTCGCTGAAAATGTCATCGGTAATATTTGTTATTTGTTTCGTAGTGAAGTCATAAACGTATATGTCCGATTGTGAAGAATTGTGCCCGGCGAATGCAATTTTATTGCCATCTCTTGACCAGCTGACCGATTCAATACCGAACATCTGGAACGGAAGTTCTTCGCTGCTTTCTGTTTCTGTGTTGATAATTGATATAACATCGTAGCCGCCCGACTTGGATGATAATGCAATATGTATGTTATCTGGCGACCATGCAATTGACGGATTGAGAACAGTCAGTTCTTCAAAGTCGGTTGTCTTTCCGCTTTCAACAACTTTCTTAAGTACCTTTCCATCCTGAGCGTCCATAATGTAAACGTCGAGATAAATATCTCTATCGGAAATGAACGCAATCTTGTCGCCTTGCGGAGAGATAGAAGGACTGGTATTGTAAAAACCGTGATCCTTTTTGTTGTCGGTTAAACGTTTAGAGAATTGATCGGGATCCTGCCGGAGCGCTACATCGGGCCAGTATTCTTTCTTCAAACTTTTTTTCCATCGTTCGTTCAAATCTTCCAATCCTATTCCGATGGAGGATTTAAGAGCAGTTTCGAGGCTGCCCATGCTTTGAATTTTGTTCATCAGCTCGCCTACTTTCTGCCTGCCGTAAGTATCTGCAATGTATTTGAACAAAGACTGCCCGCCGCGGTAAGCAAGATAGCCATTGAGCTGATTGATATCCGGCAGTGTTTCGCTTGTGATAGCGTTACGTATAAACATATCGGTATTGGTTTCCCAACCTTGCGAAAGATATTCCGCGCTGCCTTCCCAGAACCATAAAGGAAGCTGAAGTGTAATTCCTTTTGCAATAATATTCTGAATTGTTCCGCCGTAGTACATGTCACGCATTACTGCATGCACAAGTTCGTGTGCAATAACATGCTGAAACTTCTTGTAGGAACCTTCGAAGGGAAAGACAACTCTGTTTTTAAATGGTTCGGTAAATCCTCCGGTGCCCCGCGTAAAGTATTCGTCGGTTACATTCGTTTCCGAAAAATCGTTATGTGAATTGTAAACGATAATTGTCAGGCGGTTATTCAACTGATAGTTTATGTCCTTCTGTATTTGACTAACGGCATCTTCGGCAACTGGAGCTGCAAACTCGGCAATCTTCTCGCCTCCTTTGGCAAAATAAATATCGAAGTGTTTGGTCTGGATGTAATACCAGTCCAAATCTTTGTAATTCACTTTGTTCTGACCGAATTGCGCAAAATCTGTTTTGGAGAATGAAAGTGAAATCAAAATGAAATAAAGAAATTTTTTCATGTTGATTACCTTTACAAAAAAATATTACACAAGAATAAAATCGAGTTCCCGTTTTTCTTCATCAATTCTTATAAGCCTAACATTAACTTTGTCCCCCAGCCGGATTCGTCTTCCGGTTCTTCGCCCATTAATGGAGTAATTCTTTTCATCGAAGATGTAATAATCGTCTTCCAGATCACGAAGTTTAATTAAACCTTCCGCCATGTTCTCGCTCAATTCTACAAATATTCCGAAATGTGTTATTCCCGAAACAACACCGTGGAATTCTTCACCTACTTTACCTTCCAAATACTCAATTTGTTTCAGTTTGACTGAAAGCCGTTCGGCATTTATAGCATTTCTTTCCTGTGCCGATGTATGATTGCAAATTTCTTCTAATTCTTCCACAGATAAATTTTTCTCTCTTCTTTCATTAAGATAATTATAAATTAAATTATGAACAACAAGGTCCGGAAAACGACGGATCGGCGATGTGAAATGAGTGTAGTATCTAAATCCTAAACCGTAATGGCCTATATTTTTGGTTGAGTAAACCGCCTTTGCCATAGTTCTAATAGCAATTTCGTTTACAACGGATTCTTCTTCGGTGCCTTCAACTTCATCCAGCAGTATTTGAAACTGTTTGGATTTATTTGCGGAGTTCTGATCGAAATGATAGCCGAGCGATTTTACGAAACGTGCAAACTCAATAATTTTTTCCCGGTCTGGCAGATCATGCACTCTGTAAATAAAAGGAATATTACTTTTTTGCCAGGACTCCCGTCTCTTCATGGTTGATTCGACATTCTGCGAAGCGGGTCCATCAGCTGTGTTCGGATTAAGTTTAGTGTGTTCTGCAATTAGTTGATTAGCCAGAAGCATAAGCTCCTCAATCAAGTTATGGCTTTCCTTTATCTCCTTGATCTGGATATTTACAGGTTTACCGGTTTTATCCAGTTTAAAAACAACCTCAGGAGTAAAAAAGTTTATACTCCCTTTCTTCTTTCTTTTATTACGCAATACTTTGGCAATCCGGTTTAGCTTAATAATTTCTTCGTAAAAATCACCCTTCCCAGAATCGATAATCTTTTGCACCTCGTTGTACGTAAACCGTCTTTTACTCTTTATAACCGATTTATGAATTTCGTAATTGACAACTTTTCCCCGCAGTGTCAATTCTGCAATAACCGAGAAAGTCAATCTCTCTTCACCCGGTACCAACGAGCAAATTCTGTTCGATAGTTTTTCCGGCAGCATGGGTATAACTTTGCCAACTAGATAGACGCTTGTGCCGCGCTTTAGAGCTTCACTGTAAATGTGAGAATTTTTGCGAACGTAATGGCTTACATCGGCTATGTGGATACCGACAATTGAATTTCCATTCGGTAAAGTTTCAATTGAAACGGCATCGTCGAAATCTTTTGCATCTTCGGGATCGATAGTGAAAATGTTTTTGTTCCGGAGATCCAGCCGTTTCTTTATTTCGGATTGTGGAATCACTTCGGGAATAGATTCAGCCTCTTTCATAACTACTTTTGGAAATTTGTATGTTAAACCGAACTCGCGTGCAATTGCAGCTATCTCTGTATCGTAGCTTCCTGCTTTTCCTAAAATTTCTTTTATCGACCCTTCCGGATTTAGTTGCGGCGATTTCCAATCAATATTTCCGATAACAACTTTATCGCTAACCCTTGCATTACCCAGTTTGTTTGCAGCAATATAAATATCGCGGTGAATCTTAACATCATCGGGCTGAACAAAATAAAACGATTTACTTTTCTGAAGCGTCCCAACAATTTCATTCCGCTTGCGTTCGGTAACGTGTACTATCTCGCCTTCCAAACTTTTTCCCCGTTTTGTAGATACGAGGACAACTTCAACCAGGTCGCCGTCGAACGCTGTATTCAAATTTTTCCCGGCTACAAAAATATCTTTGAAACGATTGTCCTTAAGCATTACGAAGCCGTAGTTTCCGTCTCCAACAATTTGAAGAGTGCCGATTAGTTTATTGCTTTCATACCGATTGAGCTGATATCTCTTTCCTTGCTTTTCCAAATACCCTTCTTCGGTAAGCGAATGAAGAACATGTTTCAGCTCGGCATAAGCATACTCTTCGTTGATGCTGAGTCTCTTTGCTAAATCTTTCGACTTGATTCTTGATGCGGGATGATTTTTGAAGAATGCTTTGATTTCTTTTTTCATTAAAAATCGAATTTATATTTGAATGCTATTTCGCTAATCTTTTCTTCAATGCCGAATGAGGTGACAACCGGATCTCTTCTTTCCAGCCGTATTAAGAAACGCGGATTGAATAGGTATTCGAATTTGATATTTGCTTTACCAATGTTTTGGAAAATTTCTGCTGTGCCGCCAAGAGTGTAACGTAGATTCTGAATTCTGCCCGATAGCGAAATTTTTGTGTAGTCTCCGGTTTGACTAATTGAAATATTATTTACAAGATCGCCTACAGCCGAATTGACGAAACTCGTTAATATCGATCCTAAGAATGAAGTAGCTGTATTACCGATTGCGCTTGTTTGACCGGCAACTTGAGCGCGGTCCTGCGCGGTCAAATCGTCTTTAAATTTTCCCATAAGTATAAAGGAAAATGCGTCGGCGTAGTCGTAACGTGTCTCGCGAACATTATTTTGAATATTACGTGTACCAACATAAACTCCGATACTTTCCGGATTATTTGCTAAGCTTTTTCCAAGATCGGATAGTGACCCTTTGATTTTAATTTTCACCGCCACTTCTTGAGTCCCGGCGCTTTCGTTACGGGGGTCTATATAATTGCTTGTATATGTTGAAATAATATCGAGGTACGGATTTGTAATATCATTTTCAAAACGAATAAAACCGGTAGCATCAAAAGTTTTGAAAAATTCGAGTTTCGAACCCGGCATCAATTCAAATGCACCTTGTGCGCGTGAATCGCCATCGACATTAGAATATTTCAAATCGCCCTGCATCTCTACGATCAATCTCTGATTTGCAACTTGAGACAAAATAAATGTTAGTCTTGCCGGATTCTCTGCAACTATGCCGATATCGTAATCAAAATTCAAAGGCTGGGCAGATCTTCCTGCACTGTTTTTCTGTAAATCGTTTTCACGCGAAAGAATTTTTTTGAATCTGATCAACTCTTTATCAATTTTAGTAGAATCTTCTACATAAACGAAATTGAAGTTTTTGCTTGATGAACCCGAATAC
>CAZQQC010000048.1:0-19188 GCA_964595365.1 uncultured Melioribacter sp. | reverse complement strand
AGCAGCGGGGTATCTAATTGATAATTTTTTTTGCAAAAAAGTTGCAACCCACGACGCAAGCGTCGGGGAATTAGTGATTAAATGTTGAAGTTGAATGGGCTATTTAGTAACCTTACTTACAAAATTTGAATATTCGGCTACGAACCGAAATGTTGGGGTGAATGAAACAAAGAGATAATAAAAGAAAGCAATAGAGAAGTCCTGAACGAAAATAAAAAATTAATGATTTTTGAAATAGATTTTAACGGGGAAATATTTACATATAAACCCGTGATAACAATTAGTAACTAATACTACGCAAAGTTTGGGCTTAACAACCGAATTTTTGTTGAATACTCGTTTTACAATTATATTTTTTCATTGTGGATCAAACCTTGCACAATGTGAGTTAGTAACATCAACAGGCTTTTTGAAGTACGCCCTTTCAAATTTATTAAACCAGATTGAAAAGTAATTCTTAAAATGTTTCGTTTCAAACTTTACATCGAATACGAAGGTACGCGTTACAGCGGCTGGCAGAAACAGCAGAACAGTAAAACCATTCAGGGAAAACTTTTTGAAGCCGCTGCCAAAATTTTCAAAGACGAACAGATTAATATTCAAGGTTCGGGTAGAACCGATGCCGGAGTTCATGCGTTATGCCAGATTGCACATCTTGATGTGAAGACAATGTTGGCGCCGGAGATTATCAGAATGAGGTTCAACGATGAACTTCCTTACGATATAAATGTATTAGAAGTTGAAAAGACGCATTCAAAATTCCATGCACGGCACAACGCTAAAAGCAGAAGCTACATTTACCAAGTTTCAAGAAGACGAACTGCATTGGCTAAATCGTTTGTATGGTGGGTCAAAGACGAATTGAATTTTGAAATGATGCAGAAAGCCTCCCAACTTTTTACTGGCATGCATGATTTCAAATCGTTTGCCGATAAAGACGATGAGGAAAAATCGACGAAGGTTTTAATAGAAGATGTTCAAATGCTGGAAACAGGCGATTTAATTTTGATCCGGATAATTGGCTCACACTTTTTGTGGAAAATGGTGCGTAGAATGGTTGGCGTACTTATTGAAATCGGACGCGGAAAACTTTCCGAGAAAGATTTAAAATGTTTTCTTGAGCATGATTCACCTACGCCGGCAAAGTATACGGCACCGCCGTCGGGGTTATTTTTAGAAAAGGTTTATTACGACAATGAAAAAGTCGAAAAAAATTTTGAAGCCGCAATCGAAATCAGATCAGCAGAAACATTAAGGAGAAGGAGGAAAGAATGATTACAATGTTACCTATTTATCAAGTAGATGCTTTCACATCAAAAGTTTTTAGTGGAAATCCCGCCGCTGTTGTACCGCTGGAAAAATGGTTGGACGATGAGACTCTTCAAAATATTGCTGCGGAAAATAATTTATCCGAAACAGCTTTTTTTGTTAAGGAAGAAGATCATTACCACATTCGCTGGCTGACACCGCTGAATGAAGTGCCGCTATGCGGACACGCTACGCTCGCTTCGGCTTATGTGATTTTCAATTACATTGATAAAAACTCGAACAGAGTTAAATTTATATCTAAAAGCGGTGAGTTGATTGTTAATCGCGAAGGAGAATTGTTTTCGTTAAATTTTCCGACTAACAAACCTCATCCGGTTAAAATCAGCAATGGAATTAGAAAATGTTTCGATAGAGAACCAATTGAAGTTTTAGAAAATGGTTTTTACCTTCTCATTATTTTCGATTCGGAAGATTATGTAAGAAATGTTCAACCCAGCTTTGAACTTGTGAAGCAAATTTATCCGCATGGGGTTATCATTTCATCGAAAGGAAAGGAAGCAGATTTTATTTCCCGCATGTTCGCTCCAAACGAAGGGATTAATGAAGATCCGGTGACGGGTTCTTCGCACACGGTTCTTATTCCTTATTGGGCTGAGAAACTAGGTAAGAAAAATTTTCGTGCTTTGCAAGTCTCAAAACGCGGTGGAGAGTTGTTTTGCGAACAGCTTATCAACAGGGTCAAAATATCCGGTAGAGCAGTGCTCTATTCCGTAGGAAATTTATTTTTGAGTTTATAATTCTGTATTTTATCTGCATATTAACTATTGGTTTTAGAATTTTTAAAAACTCAAAGAGTCCTTGTGTGTTCGAAATGCTCTTGGGGATATTTATTCCATGAAAATTTTTCGCAGTCTCTCGATTTTAATTCTTAGCGCAGCGTTATTTTATTGCGATGCGCCAAGATTGAATCCACTCGATCCGCAAAATCCGGATTATCAGTTCGCCGTGCTCGATGGTTATGTTAAAACCGCTACAGTAGCATCGCTGCCTATTGCGGGTGTGAATGTTTTTTGGAGACCACAAAATATTTTACTCACAACAGATGTTAACGGCTATTTTAAACTCGATAATCTTCAAAAGCAGAACGGGTGGCTTTACTTTCAAAAAGAGGGATACAGCAGCGATTCAACTTTGGTTAGTTGGAATAATCAGAAAAATTTTTATGTTAATATGTCTCTGAATTCTATTCCAAGGATTGATAGTTTGTCCATCTACACAAGCGTGGTAAACCGTTATCCTGATGTACAGCAATATAAACTCGCAATTCATGCAGGAATTTCAGATGATGAGGGCGATGTTGATTCTGTTTTCGTTGTTGCTAACCAGCTAAACTTTAATAAGCCGTTGGCATATAATCCATTGTCGCGTTCTTACCAGAAAGATTTTTCTCAAGCGGATTTGGGACTTCAATCGATAGATGAAGGAATTGGAAAAATTTTCAACATCATTGTAAAAGATAAGCAGAAAAGAATTTTTAATATCGGGTCGTCTACCATAAAAAGAATTATCAAACAGGAAGTTCTGCCCGAAACACCGTCTAACAAACAAATTGTCGGTTCAATTCCAACACTGCGCTGGACAAGATTTTTGCCGGGGTTTAACTTTCACTACATGGTTCAAATATATACCGATGAAGTTTCTCCGGTTCTTATCTGGCAGAAAGACAATATTTCGAAGGATGATATTCAAGTAATTACCGGTACAACACTTTCTGCCGGAGATTATTACTGGGTAATATGGAGCATTGATGACTTTCAAGACAGGTGCCGTTCGAAGCCGGTATCCTTTGTTGTTAAATAATTTGTGAGGATAAAACAGTTAAAAATTTTTTTACAGGCATTTTATAAATGAGTAATTTTTTTACAGAAAACATAACTCACATCAAGAACCTTACGAAGGATGAATTTGAGTCACTCTTCGAGTTTACGGAAATTTTGAATTCAGCCACGCGCCAGGAATCTTTAGTTGAAGATGCCATCGATATTGTGATAAAAGTTATTAACGCCGAGCGCGGCCTTTTTGTAAAGTATGACGAAGCGAACGATAGTTTTTCGATCATCACAGCACGAAAAATCTCGAACGAGAGCATAACCGACCTGCATGAATTTTCTTCGGGTATTCTTCAAAAGGTTATTATGGAAAAAAAGCCGCTTCTTTATCACGACGTTATGAGCGACCCGCATTTATCCCAATTTGAAAGTGTGCAGATACAGAGAATTAAATCGGTCATCGGTGTTCCGATAATACGCGACGAAAAAGTTTGGGGTGTTATAGTTGCCGATAGCCAGCTCGACCGCCGTGAATTTACCGAAGAGAATCTTCTGTTCCTCGGGTTCTTTTCAAACCTGGTTTCATTAGCGCTGGATCGAATAATTAAGCTGGAAGAATTAGAAAAAGAAAATCGGATTCTCATCAATCGACTTCAGGGAACCGAAGAAATTCCGGAAATGATAGGTGATAGCCCTGCAATGCGCAATCTTGCCCATCTCATTCATAAAGTTGCAATGTCGGATGCAACCGTTCTGATTATTGGCGAGAGCGGAACAGGAAAAGAAGTAGCTGCAAGGGCAATTCATAAACTTAGCAAAAGAGCAGACCGGCATTTTCTTGCTCAGTTCTGCGGCTCTATACCGGATAATCTTCTTGAAAGTGAATTGTTCGGGTATAAAAAAGGTGCATTCACCGGTGCTAATTCCGATAAGCAGGGACTTCTTGAAGCAGCAGACAGCGGAACATTTTTTCTGGATGAAATTGCCGATATTTCTTCGGCGCTTCAGGCAAAACTTTTACGCGTTCTGGAAAATAAAGAGATCATTCGACTTGGCGATGTTAAGATAAAAAAAGTTGACGTTCGCATAGTTGCAGCAACCAACAAAGATTTGCAAACTCTTGTGAAAGACGGAACATTCCGCGAAGATTTATTTTATAGATTAAATGTATTCCCGATCCGGGTTCCTCCATTGAGGGAACGAAGAAGCGATATTCCTGTACTAGCAAGCCATTTTGTGAAAAAAATCGGTCACAAAGAAATGTCGATTGATCCGGTGGCGATTAAAAAACTTGAAAGTTATTACTGGCCAGGAAATATTCGTCAGTTGATCAATGTTATTCAGCGCGCGCTGATTCTTTGCGATGGAAATAAATTGTTTGCCGAGCACATCATTCTTGAAGATGCAAAAGATATGGAAAATTTTCGTGGCACACTTACGGAGTTCGAAATGCTGCTATTAAAAAAAAGATTGGAAGAGTTCAACGACAACAGAACACTCACTGCAAAATCGTTGGATGTTTCGGTAAGATGGATTCAACTAAAACTAAAAGAGATGGGCGAACAATAAAATGACTTCTCTTACATCCGAAATATTGTTCGAAAAATTTCAGATAATTGAAGTGCTCAAGAAAGACGAGCATGCGGCTGTCTTTCTTGCGAATCATATTTATCTTAGCAAAAAAATTATTCTTAAAGTTCTCAACACTCAAAAAATTCCCGACCCGTCGGTTGTAGAGCGTTTTAAGCGGGAGGCAAAGATTCTTGCCAGGCTCGATCATTCCGCCATTATTAAAGTTTTGGATTTTGGAACCAGCAAAGAATTTTTCTACATCTCGTTCGAATACATTGAAGGAGAATCGCTGCGGAATGTATTTAAAACTAGAAATTTAACACCCGATCAAAAGGAACATTTGATGATTCAGTTCTTGAGAGGATTGGGTTACGCACACGCAAATCAAATTATTCATCGTGATATAAAACCGGAAAATATTTTCATCGATAAAAATCTAAATGTAAAGCTTGGCGATTTTGGACTCGCATTATCAGCCGAAGATAATTTTGTTACGAACCCTTACTCCATTGTTGGAACGCCCAGCTACATGTCGCCCGAACAGGTTAGAGGGGCAAAGCTTACGCCGCAAAGCGATCTCTTTTCGACAGGCGTTGTTTTGTTTGAACTGTTTTCCGGCAAGAATCCATTTCTGAAAGACAACATCAGCATGACGCTGAATGAAATAATTGGCATGAACGAATCATCACTTGAAGAAAAACTGAACGCAGTGCCGGAGAAATACAGAAACGTACTTTTAAAATTGCTAAAAAAAAATGTTAATCAGCGTTATCAAACGGTTGATGAAGTATTTAAAGATTTGAATATCCAGCCGGATCAATCAACGCTTATTCTAAAAGATATTCGTAAGGACTTTGGAAGAACCAGGCTCGTTTCTCTGGTTACAGTTGCAGTTATTCTGATTATTGCCGGAATTGTTTTTATTCCCCGTTATGAAAAAAAACCGAGTGCTTCTATCCAGGAGACTTCACAGCCGGTATCTAATCGAAGCAGTGATACGAATCAATTTAAACAGCTTGCAGCCGGTGCGGATCTTAAAAAAAATCGGGTCGATTTAACAAAAACCGGCAAACCCTTGATTGAAAGTGAAACTTCTACACAACAAAACAAAACAACCGACATAGAAGCGCCAAAGAAATCTTTTGGATACGGCAGTTTGTTTGTTAACTGCTACCCATGGGCTGAAGTTTTTGTAAACGGCGAAAGTTGGGGAACCACTCCATCGAAGGTGATTAAACTGCCTCAAGATGAGTATACAATAAAGTTAGTTCATCCGGATTACCCGATTTATTCCGAACCAATCAAAATAGAAGCAAACCAGGTCTTAAATCTTCGCGTCAATCTTGATAAAACAGTTGGTTATATTAGATGCTTCGTTGATCCTTTTGGCGATATATATGTCAATGGAGATTGGAAAGGGCAAACTCCGCTTCCTCCTCCGAATCTGATCAGAGTTAATCCGGGAGTTTCTCATCTGTTAATTAGAAATTCTGCTTATGAAGATATTGATACAACGTTTAATATAAACAAGGGGGATACACTTACACTTAAATTCAGATTAAAAAAGAAACAATAGCTGGAATAGATGTCGAGTCTAACAATCAAGAATAATCTTAAATGAAAAAATTAATTATTACAATACTAATTATTTTTTGCACAGTACCCATAAACGCACAACTACAATGGCAGGTCCGGGGCCCTATGAAGTATCCAGTTTCCGGTGGACAGGTGGTTTATGATATAAATTCACGAAGTGATAAAATTTATATTTTTGGTGGATACTCGGATTCGCTTCAGAGCACAGTCGATTGGATACAGGAATATGATGCTGTGAAAGATTCCTGGCAAATAGTCGGCCACATGTTACAACCACGGGATCAATTTGTGGCCGATATCTGGAAAAATAGTGTTATGTACTTTGGAGGTGCCACCGAGGCATCGACGGATAAAAATGCAATAGAGTCGTGGGATTATAGAATAGTTTCGAATCTTGCATCTGTGTACGATAGAAACAAAAATTTTGGAAGGGCATTTTCTACCGGACATATAGTTGGAGATACACTGTATATTATAGGAGGCGACCCATCAAATACTAACGATACGCTTTCTTATATAGTCGGCTACAGTTTAAATACGAAACAAAATGTTTTTGCATTTACGTATCCTACTTCTAACACTGTTAGCCAGCGCATGACTTTTATTGCAGGAAGCAATATATACATTTTAGGAGGTGTAATTAATGGAGTTCTTAATTCTATACAACGGTTTGATATACCCGCTCAAAAATTATATGATCTTCAAGAACCTTTGTTGGAACCGCGTGCAGCTGGAGCTGCAGTCTATAATCCCCTGAGCCAGAAAGCATTTATTATCGGGGGTTATAATGAAAAACAGAATGCAATGAATACTGTAGAACAAGTTGAAATTTTACCTAACGACATTTTGAAGATAACTCAATCGGTACCTTTGACTTATGCGAGAACTAATTTAATGGCAGTAGCATACAAAAATGGATTTGTTGCAGTTTTTGGCGGCAGAACCGGCCGTGGTCACTCGGGAGCTGTTGTTCCATATGTGGAACTGCTGATTGACAAGCCTTCCGCAGTTGATCAGGAAAAAAATTTACCTGCCGAATTCAAGTTATTTCAAAATTATCCTAATCCATTTAATCCAACTACCGAGATTTCTTTTCAACTTGCCACCAGGATAGATATTTCGCTTGATATTTATTCAGTGCTGGGTCAACAGATCCGCAATTTAGAAAAAGGTTTCTTTGATGCTGGAACTTACAGAACATTTTGGAATGGTAAGGATAAATACAATAATTCTGTTCCGAGCGGAATTTATTTTCTGCAGCTGAGAGCTGGAAATTTTATTCAAACACGAAAAATGGTTCTTCTCAAATGATGAAAAAAATTCTCTTTATAATATTTCTGTTGGTCGGGTTATCGTCCTCTTTTGCCCAAGAAATGTCATTCGATAAAGTTAAAAAATTATTCGAAGCATTTGATTATAATAGTGTAATCAAGTCGTCCGAAGAATTATTGCAAAAGGGAACCCTTAGCAATTCTTTAACTGTCGAACTCTACATTATGCGGGCAATTGCATTTTATTCCAACGGAGACGAACTTTCTACACGGAAGAGCTTAGAGAATATTTTAAAGATAAAAAAAGATTTCTTACCGGATCCATCAAGAATTCCACCCAAACTGATTCAAATATTTGGCGAAGTAAAAACTGAATACATGAGAAATAATCATAACATTGAAATGCCAAAAGATACAATGAAAACAAAACAAGAAGTCAAACCGGAAGACTTTGGTTTCTTAAGAAGTGCGGCGATAACAAATTTGCTATTACCCGGCATTGGCCAATTTCAAATCGGGAATACAGACAAAGGCTGGATTATGTCGTCCGCTTCGGCATTAAATCTCGGTGCGATGATTTACTTTATAATAGATACCAGGAAAAGAGAAAATGATTATCTGAATGAATCTGATAGAACTTTGATTACGCAGAAGTATAATGATTACAATAAAGCATACAAGGTTAGAAATATTTTAATTGCCACATACGCAGCTATTTGGGTTTACAGCCAGATCGATTTGTTGTTTTCCGATGATAAAAACAAAGTAGTAAATGAATCACAAAAATTATCGTTGACAATTGACAACTACTCATTAATCAACACAATAAACTTCGGTTTTCGATTCAAGTTTTAATTACATGACTGGAATAATATTCGTTTGCTGCGAAAAAAATTCATGTTGAAGTCTTTATTAAAAATGTACTCTATAGTAAAATGTCTTTAGACACTTGAGATTTGGGTTGGATTTAGGCTATTTTCAACTAATAGATATCCAAAGTGGAAAATCTCTTCTGGCACTATAATTGACTTTCTAAACTCACACACACAAATGGACTCCGTCCTTAAGGTTGGCGAAGGGTAAAAGTTTAAAAAGGTCCTTCGCCTTCTTTTTTTAAAACAAATTTTTTACGTGTTGAACAATTCAATATTTTTAACGTGACCTATTCTCACCTGAGAATTTCTCAGCACGTTCGGAAAAAATCCACCGTGATAATTACAAGAGACTCTCAAAAATGAACTGTGCAATTTTTCAATCAAGACTTTATCTATCTTCATCCCGATTTATTACATCAATACTTCTAGCTTTGCCGAAATTGCGCAGGGGGTAGTCGTTAGGCATGCTTGCACGGAGCAGGCACGCCGCCTTCCAAAGAACGATCATACAAACTTTTGTTTGTCGTGTACATTTTTTCCTCCGGTTAGTTATTTTATTTCCGGTTACTCCCTGTTGCTCGTCAACATAAAGTAGCCTCTTTTCAATTAACTATCCGGAAGATTTTTCTTATTTTGTCAAAACCATTTTTTTTGTCTCAATAAAATTGCCGCTCTTCAAAGTGTAGAAATACACGCCAGAGGCGTATCCGCTTTTTGCGGAACCTCCGCCGGATAATTGATAATTGATAATTGAAAATTGAGAATTATAAGACCCGGCTTGCTGGAATTGATCTACTAATATTGCTACTTCTCTGCCTAACGCATCGTATACTTTTAGTGATACAAATCCTGCAACCGGTAATTTATAACTGATAACAGTCGACAGATTAAACGGATTCGGATAGTTCTGCGATAAAACAAATGAAGTTGGTATCTTCGCAACACTATCGGGTGGTATTATTCCAACTATATCTTTCAGTATCCAGTTGTTCGGATCGAACATAACTGAAAGGGGCTGACCCTTCACTGGAATCTCCCAGGCTTCATCCTGCATTGAGTTGAAAACAGTTACTGTTTTTGTTTCAAGAGGTGTTGTGTATTTAATCTGAACCGGCATAGTAAAGAATAGTGGATTTGTATTTGAGTTCTGAATCGCACGCAATCTCAAAGTATAATTTGTACCACTAATTTCTTGGGCACTCCATCCGAACATGTATTTGGGATAGTTTTCACCGTAAATCCATTCTTGAAAAAAGTAATTCAAATTATGTCCATAGACTCTTTCAGCTATTCGCTGAAAATCTTCAGTTGTTGCAACATTGTATGCAAGTCCGGGTTCGTTAGCATATTCTTTCATAATTTTGAAGAAGGTGGTGTCTCCTACAATTCCTCGCAGCATATGAAGAACCATAGCACCCTTTTTGTATGAACGCGCCGAATTAAAAATTTCCTTCTCGTCATTTATATTTTGGACATATATTGTTCCAGCAGCAGTTTTAGCTATACTTCGGAAGTTCTCAACATAACTGGCAAAATCAGCAGCGCCGTATTTTGCCTCCGTATAAATGGCTTCGCAGTAAGAAGCAAAACCTTCATTCAGCCATATGTTTTGCCAATTCTTGCATGTAACTTTATCGCCAAACCACTGATGAGATAATTCGTGTGCAATTACCATTTCGTTATTCATGGCATTGCCGCTCATTGAAGTAGCAGTTTGATGTTCCATAGCACCTCCCCAGGCAAATTCGGCTTGAGCATATTTCTCTCTTGCAAACGGATATGTTCCGAACTTATCGGAATAAATTTGCAGCATGTACCTGATCTTATCGAACACTGCTTTTCTTTCGATAGTCAATCTTTCGGGGTAGCTGTAATCAATGACCGGAAAAGTTTGTCCCTCTGCATATTCAAAAGTGTATTGATAAATTTCATAATTGCTTACAGCAATCGAGATGAGATAATTTGCAATCGGGTAACTGTTATGCCATTTGTATGTTTTTGTTCCGTCGCCGTTATCAACAATCCCGATCAGTTTACCGTTCGATACCGAAGTGTAAGAACTGTCAGCGGTAATCCATACATCGGAGGAGTCAACTTTGTCAGCAGGAGTATCCTTGGACGGCCACCAATCGCGTGAGCCGTACGGTTCGCTTAAGGAAGATATAACAATTTTGCCTGCATTCTGATCATAGAATAAAAACGAGCCGCTGCTGATCGGGCCGCTACCCGTCGTGGGAACACCGCTGTAAGCAATGTCAACTGAAAATTCTTCTCCCGGACCGTAAGGTTTTTCAAGTGTTATCGAAAGAATGTTCTCGGCAGATTGCGAGAAAGATAAATTGTTGTTGTTTAACCTTACCGAAGAAACTTTCATATTATTTTTCAGATCAAGGAAGAACGAAGTTAATCCTTTCACGGTTGGCTTTGCAATAACAGTTACAATTCCGCTTAGATAATTCGGGTTGTACGTAACGGTAAGATTCAATTTGTAATACGTTACATCTATGTTGCTATCACCGGGATACACAATTCGGGAAACTTTTTCCAGATTCTGAAATTGGCGAATCTTCGCCTGCGCACAGTAATCAGCGCCGTCCTGGGCAAACGTTATAACACGAACGATGAAAAGAATAATTATAAAGTTGAAAAGCTTTTTCATTTTAAACCGTTTTTTTACAATAAAAAATATTTAACAATCCTCTTAAGAAAAAGAGATTTTTTCGGGAACTATCCAACTATCGGCAAAAATTCTGTAAACTTATCGTCTATTGCTAGATTATACATTGAGAATATTTATCGCTTTTGTCAAGCGATGTTATTATAATTACCTCAAAGTTTTCTGCATCAGTATTGCAAAGAACTTGTCAAAACAAATCAAACAAAACGTTGAGGATTAATTCATGAGCAGGCATTCTAAAATTTTTATCGGGCTAATTGCCGGGGCATGTGCCGGGGTTGCGTCAAATTTTCTATTTTCAAAAGCCCCATGGCTGGTAATCGTTCAGAACTACATAAGCGATCCGCTAGGAAAAATATTTTTGAATCTGCTCATCATGATGGTTATACCGCTGGTGTTTGCCAGTCTTTCTTTGGGTGTCGCTCAAATTGGCGATCTAAAAAAACTTGGAAGAATCGGGGCAAAAACAACAAGTTATTTTGTTCTTGTAACTGCTCTTGCTGTTACAATTGGTTTGGTGCTGGTCAATTTTATTCGCCCCGGGGATTATTTGCCCGCAGAAACCAAAACACAACTTTTGTCTTCGTACAAAGAGCAGGCAAGTCAAATTAAAGAAACAACGGAGAAAACCGAATTTGGAATTCAAACTCTTGTAAATATAGTTCCACGAAATCCTTTTGCTGCCGTAGCCCGCATTAATCCCGATATGCTTGCATTGATATTTATCTCCCTAATTGTTGGAATTGCTCTAACATTAATAGACAAGAACAAAGCCGAACCTATAATTCGTTTGTTGGATGGCATCAACGATGTTACGGTGGTAGTGATTAATCTTGCCATGAAGTTAGCTCCGTTTGGCGTTGCAGCATTGATCTTTAGCGTTACTTCACGTTTTGGATTTCATCTTTTGGTTGCGTTAAGTATGTACGTAATTACTGTGTTGATCGGATTAACAATTCATCAGTTTGGAATTTTTTCAATTCTTGTAAAGATATTTGCACGCTACAATCCGATGCATTTCTTCCGTAAAGTTGAAACAGTTATGCTGACTGCATTTTCAACAAGCTCCAGTAATGCAACTTTGCCAACAACAATTTCCGTTTCCCAAACCAATCTGGGTATTCCTTCTCATATAACCGGATTTGTGTTACCCTTAGGTGCAACTATGAATATGAACGGCACCGCATTATTTGAAGGTGTTACGGTTCTTTTCCTTGCTCAGGTCTTCGGTATTAATTTGTCTTTTGGAATTCAGATTATTGTGATAATTATGAGTGTGCTTACCGCGATAGGTTCTGCAGGAGTTCCATCGGGTTCGATTCCGCTTTTAGTTTTAGTATTGGGTATGGTCAACATTCCGCCGGAAGGTATAGCAATTATTCTTGGTGTAGATCGACTTTTGGATATGTGCAGAACAGTATTGAACGTTACCGGCGATATTACATGTGCAGCTTATATTTCCAGATCGGAAGGATTTGAACTGAAACAATAGACTTGCGTACCCGCTTCGCGAGGCGGAAAGCAGGCTGGGAAGAAAGAAATTCCACTTAAGATTTCTTTTGTTCGCAGAGTTCAATCAAAATTCCATTGGTTGATCTAGGATGAATGAATGCAATCTTAAGACCTTCGGCGCCCAAACATGGTACTTTATCGATGAGCTGAATGTTTTTTTCCCCGGCTTCTTTTAGTGCTTCGCGCAAATTATCTGTTTCAAATGCAACGTGATGAATTCCTTCACCCTTGTTCCTGATAAACCGTGCAATCGGTCCTTCATCTTCTGTAGATTCAAGCAGTTCAATTTTGGTTTGTCCTAACATAAAAAACGCAGTTCTAACTTTTTGATCTTTTACTTCTTCGATTGCATAACATTTCATTCCGAAAATATTTTCATAAAGCTTGATGGATTCTTCCAGGTTCTTAACCGCTATTCCGATATGTTCAATCTTTGTTAAATTCATTCCATCCTTCCCGTAATTCTTATTTCTGAATTCTGACTTCTTAATTCTTTTTTAGATTGTTACCTGTTCCCTGTACTCGCCAAAGACTTCTCTTAACGTGTTTGAAATCTCACCTATGCTTGCATAAGCTTTCGTTGCATCAAGTATGAAAGGTATTAAGTTGCTGCTTCCTTCGGCGGCTTTTTTTAATGCCGATAGTTTTTGTTTTACCTTCTCGTTATTTCTTTCGGCGCGGACTTTATTCAGGAATGCAATTTGATCGCGCTGAACTTTCTCATCAATTTTCAGCAATTCATTTTTCCGTTCATCCTTTTCCTGGAATTTATTTACGCCTACAATAATTCTTTCGCCGCGTTCAATTTCCTGCTGGAAGCGGTAAGCAGATTTTTGAATTTCGGATTGAACGTACCCGGCTTCGATGGCATTTATCATTCCGCTCATTGAATCGATCTGCTTGATGTATTCTTCAGCTTCTTTTTCAATTTGATCGGTTAATGCTTCAACATAGTAGGAACCGGCAAGGGGATCAATTGTGTTTGCAACACCGCTTTCGTATGCAACTATCTGTTGGGTTCGAAGAGCTATCTTGACAGAATCTTCTGTTGGCAAAGCGAGAGCTTCGTCGCGCGAATTAGTGTGAAGACTTTGTGTTCCTCCAAGTACAGCCGCAAGAGTTTGAATGGCTACGCGAACAATATTGTTGTCAATTTGTTGTGCGGTAAGAGACGAACCGGCTGTTTGAGTATGAAAGCGCAGCATCTGTGATTTTTCTTTTTTAGCGCCAAAACGTTCTTTCATAATTTTTGCCCAGAGCCGCCGCGCAGCTCGAAACTTTGCTACTTCTTCAAGCAAATCATTATGCGCATTGAAAAAGAATGAAAGCTGTCCGGCAAACTCATCAACATCTAAACCGGATTTGATTGCCGAGTCTACGTATGCAATTCCATCGGCAAGAGTAAAACCTACTTCTTGCGCAGCTGTCGATCCGGCTTCGCGAATGTGATAACCCGAAATCGAAATTGTATTCCACCTCGGAATTTCTTTTGCACAGTATTCGAAAATGTTGGTAATTAATCGCATTGATGCTTTCGGCGGATAAATGTATGTTCCGCGCGCAACGTATTCTTTTAAAATGTCGTTTTGAATTGTGCCGCTGATTTTATCTTTGCCTATTCCTTGTTTTTCTGCTACCGCTATGTAAAGTGCCAAAAGAATTGAAGCCGGCGCGTTGATTGTCATTGATGTGGAAACTTTGTCGAGCGGAATTTTATCGAAGAGAATTTCCATATCGGCAAGCGTGTCGATTGCTACGCCAACCTTGCCCACTTCACCCAGCGCCATCTCGTGATCGCTGTCGTAACCGATTTGTGTTGGAAGATCGAATGCAACCGATAGACCCGTTTGCCCTTGTGACAGCAGATACCGGTATCGCTCGTTCGATTCTTTTGCTGTTCCGAACCCGGCGTACTGACGCATCGTCCACAATCTGCCGCGGTACATTGAAGATTGTATGCCTCGTGTAAATGGATAACTTCCGGGGTAACCTAACATTTCGTTATAACTACTTTGATCATGATCTATCGGTACGTAAAGCGGTTTAACATTTGTGAATGATTGGGTGGTAAATGTTTTTTGTCTTTCCGGAAATTTAGAAATCGATTTTTGATAAATACCTTTATCCCAATCGTCAAATGATTTTTGGACTTTAGATTTAAGCTCATTCAACTCTTGCATATTTACCCTTGATAAAGTTCAGAATACCGACCGTAATTTATATTAACTCAAAAGAATAATCTATTAAGTGAGTTGTAAAACGCAAATTTTAAAAGAATGATTTTGTCCGTCATCCGAAAAATTCTGAAATGCGATCTCAATAATTAAAATAAATACCCGGGCTTTTAACCGAAATTTTTCCGCTACGGGGGCATGGCTCGAACCTGCTTAATCTCACACGAAATTAGCTTCTCAATCTGTTTTCTACTTTTCCAGAATTTGATTTTTCTCTCAACATATTGAGCTTCAACCTTAGTATGGATATTCTTTTGAAAAAAAAAATTAACTCCTGTGGACGATGTTTTGAAGTAAATCCTTTTTCAACTGTGCTGCGAAATTCAAGTCTTCGCCATGGATGCTCTGAAAAACCGATGTAATACTTGTTAGAGGTAAGCGGGTTTAATATGTAAATAAAGTAACCCATAAAAATAACAAACCCCGATTAGGCTCGGGGTTTATTGCCTGGCTCCGCGGGCAGGGCTCGAACCTGCAACCCTGCGGTTAACAGCCGCATGCTCTACCATTGAGCTACCGCGGAATAAAATTTGCGGCGTAAAAATAGAGTTTCAACAATCTTTTGTCAAGTCGGGAACTTGAATAATTCCCACAACACGCTAATCTTAAAAACCGATAAAGGGAATTTGATTTAATCAAAAACCAAAAAAAATATTGTTGCAAATCAAAAAAGAAAAAATTGTTTTCATTTTCTAAATTGGATTTGAGAACTAGTATGAACAAGCATCATCGCCTCTCGAAATGTCGGGAAATAAGTTTTATATTTGCCATGCATTTTTCAGAAATAGGGAAACTAATATGTACAAAGTAGTTTTATTGCGCCACGGTGAGAGCGAATGGAACAAATTAAATCTTTTTACCGGATGGACTGATGTGGATCTTTCCGATAAAGGATTGGAAGAAGCAAAGCAGGCAGGAAAAGTTCTCAAGAGCGAAGGATATACTTTTGATATTGCATTCACATCAGTGCTTAAACGCGCTATCAGAACGTTGAATATTGCGCTGGAAGAATTAGACCTGTGGTGGATACCAGTTGTCAAATCGTGGCGACTCAACGAAAGAATGTATGGTGCACTTCAGGGTTTTAATAAAGCCGAAACTGCAGAGAAATACGGAAGCGAAAAAGTAAAATTATGGAGACGAAGTTACGATGTTCCGCCGCCAGCGCTTGATGAAAACGACGAAAGATATCCCGGCAGGGATCGACGCTACGCAGATGTGGATAAAAAAGATGTTCCGCTCACAGAAAGTTTAAAGCTGACGGTAGATAGATTTCTTCCATACTGGCATGAGACAATTGCACCGTCTATTAAGAGCGGCAAACGTGTTATTATAGCTGCGCACGGTAACAGTTTGCGTGCGCTTGTCAAATATCTTGATAATATTTCCGAAGCGGAAATTGTAGAGCTAAATATTCCCACAGGTATTCCTTTGGTTTATGAGCTGGACAAAAGCTTGAAACCGATTAAACATTATTTTCTTGGCGATCAGGAAGCGATTGATGCAGCAATTAATGCAGTGGCAAAACAAACAGAGAAGAAATAAGATTTCTTACTACGACGGGTTGCCGTATTCGGATTACCGGCTGATAAAAGCAATAAATTCTATTGCATAGTAATCTAATAAAATTTAATATTGCACTAAACAAAGGAGGAAGGATATAGTTTTTGCTACCGTGATCATTTTACAGGAAAATCATTTATGAAAAAAACAACGCTTGTTCTGTCCTTTCTCTTTTTTTCAATTTCATCTCTTCATTCCCAAACCGTAATTGGAAAATATGCAGGCGAATTTTTAGCTATTGGAGTAGGAGGACGTGCGCTTGCTATGGGAAGCGCACAAGTAGCTATTGCTAACGATGTTACTGCCGGTTATTGGAATCCTGCCGGTCTGGCACGGCTCAACTATCCGCAGGTTGCACTGATGTATGAACAGCGATTCGGAGGCCTGGTGAATTACAATTACGGCGCAGTCGCTATTCCTTACGGAAAAGATATGAGTTTTGGAATCAGCCTTATCCGGTTAAGTGTTGATGGCATTCCAGATACCCGCCTGGCAGGTTTGGATGCAAATGGAAATCCTCTTCCTATCTCCGAATACCAAAAATTCACGCGGTTGAATTATTCGATGATTAGTGAATTCAGCAATACCGACCTGGCTCTTTATCTTACGTTTGCAAAAAAACATTCCGATAATTTTTACTGGGGTGCAAATGTAAAATTGATCAAACGGAATATTGCAGAATACAGCGCAATGGGAATCGGTTTTGATGTCGGTGCATTTTATAACCCGATCGAAAATTTGTTCCTCGGCGCAAATGTTCAGGATATTACTACAACTCTGGTTGCCTGGAGCACCGGACGGAATGAATTGATTACTCCAACAGCTAAGATTGGCGCTGCGTACTCTGTAAAATTTTTAGGCGGAACAGTTTTGCCTGCAATCGATTTTGATCTTCGTTTTGAAAATAGACAAACAGCTTCAACTTTCAATTTAGGTCCGGTAAGCTTTGACCTTCGCGGAGGGTTGGAGTATAATTTCAAAAATATTTTTGCTGTTCGTGCCGGATACAATGATGTTAAGCAATTCACATTAGGCGCCGGAGTATTCCTGCCGAAACTTCAAATCGATTATTCATTCGCACGATTCAGTCAATCGCAAATTGAACGCTTACCCGACACACACAGAATCTCATTAATTCTCACTCTCGAAGAATCAAAATTTTCGAGAGATCAGTTATAAAATATCTTTTTTGTGATCGGCTTTCTTCAAAATAGTTTTTTGCTGCGGCTGTCCAAAAAGTAATTATTCAAAATTATGTTCGGTCAAAATCCGTGGTATCTGTGATAGCTCTCTATAATTCCGATTCATTCAAATTCTTTGAAATTCTGGATCGAGAGACTGTCCGGAACGACAATGATTGATTTTTGACAACCTCTTCTTCTCATCCATTCAACCAATCGAATTCTTTTTGTATTTTTGAAATAGAAAATTCTTTCAACAATAAATCAAGGAGATATTTGAAATGGTAAAGATAGGCGAGCAAGTGCCCGACATGAAGTTTGAGGTTTATCACAATAACGAATTCAAATCTATGAGTTTTTCTCAACTGAAAGGTAAATGGGTTGTGCTTTTATTTTATCCGGCTGATTTTACTTTTGTCTGTCCAACTGAATTGGAAGAAGCTGCGCATTATTACGATGAGTTCAAAAAAGAAGGCGCCGAAATTATCAGTTTCAGTACCGATACAGTCTTTGCGCATTTTGCCTGGCATGATTCATCAAAAGCTATCGGCAAAATTAAATATCCGATGGCTGCCGACCCCACCGGAAAAATTTGCAGAGAATTCGGAACTTATATTGAATCGGACGGACTTTCGTTACGCGGAACATTCATTATCGATCCGGACGGGATTTTGAAGACCATCGACATTCATGATAACAGCATCGGCAGAAGTTCGAAAGAAATTTTGAGAAGATTGAGAGCTGCAGCTTACGTTAGAAAACACCCCGAACAAGTTTGCCCCGCAAGCTGGGAACCGGGCGCCGAGACATTGAAACCAGGCGTAGATCTTGTCGGAAAAATTTAAATAATAAATAGAATACAGATGAAACGGATCGAACAGATTTTCACCTATTTAATCTGCATAAATTTTTTTGATCTGTGTCCATCTGTATTCTATTCTATTTTTTTTTCTTCCCTTCTCTTTGTCCGCTGCTCAACTTCAGTTTCAACTACGAATGATTCAAATTATCCTCTCACAAATGAAACAGCCAGGGCGCAAACCTCACAACTCTCTGTAAAAATTCCACATGGCTGGTTTAACGCAATAGACAATGAATTTAATTATATAGATCTATGGCTGGTCAAAAATGATTATTCCGAAACTCTCAACTTTGTTGCATTAAATCTCAAATCAAAATCTCCGGACGAGTTAAGCAACGATAAATTATCTTCGGCGCTGCAGGCAAGCAAAGACTTCAAGATTGCAAAGTATGGGAAAGCTCTCAAAGAATTTAGCGATGAGGAACGTTTCGAACTGAACAAAAAATGGTTTGTATCGTACCGGTATATAGACAATCTAGGAAGAAATGTGCGCGTGGTTGTTTTCGAATACGGTTCGAAATATTATGAAGTTTCTGCGATTCCAATGAAAACAACCGATCTTTCCGAACTTTATAAGATTCAGAATTTAGTTCTTACATCAATAAAATGATTTCTTTTGGGTAGAGAAGAGCTTCTCGCTTCGCCATCTGTACTGCCAGAAAAACAACGATGCCCGTGCGTGTCGTGTGTGTGCTCCCCATTATTTAGATTTGTTTTTATTGAAAAAAGAATTAACTTGTTTACAAA
>CAZQQC010000047.1:0-19297 GCA_964595365.1 uncultured Melioribacter sp. | reverse complement strand
GCTGGATACGTATGGCAAAGTTCAGCGAAGAATGGTTCGTATATCGCTCTCCTCAAAGTCGAGTGAAAAAACCGCCGTCATATATTCTAACGGGCTGGTTCAAGCCGGCACAATTTCCAGTTTATCGGATCCAGAACTTTTCAACGAGCAAATCGGTTTAGCAATAATGAATAAAAAAATCTTGGATTCGGAAAAACAGTTTTACATATTGAATGGTGAAGAAAAAATTTCCGTTCAGGTTCCTTAACCCACACGACAGCAAATGAAAATTTATACTAAGACCGGCGATAAAGGGGAAACATCTTTGTTCGGCGGCAAGAGAGTATGGAAAGACAATTTACGAATTGAGGCTTACGGCTCGGTTGATGAACTGAATTCAATTATTGGTGTGGCTATTTCGGAAATTAGTAACGAAGAACTCAAAGAAGAGTTGTGCAATATTCAAAATGATTTATTTGTGGTCGGTTCCGATTTGGCAACGTCTATAGATTTAGATTCTAAAAAAGTTGTAATCCCTCGTATTGATGAGAGTTATTCGAAAAGGCTTGAAAAAGTAATCGATAGCTTTGACGGAAAATTGCCCGAACTGAAACAATTTATTTTACCCGGCGGTTTAAAAGGCGCTGCTATTCTTCATTATGCACGAACAATATGCCGGCGTGCGGAAAGAAATGTTGTTGCTCTTTTAAAAATTGAAAACGTTGGTACCGACATAGTGCAATACCTGAACCGTTTGTCGGATCTGTTGTTTGTTTTTGCCAGGTTTGAAAATTTTTCAAACGGCACCGAAGATATTCCCTGGCAGAAATAAAATAAATTTGTTCTTTGTAAATATGAGTGATAATTCCTAATCCATAATTTATAAGGGGGTGAATTTGGCTTCGACGGGGTTATAAGTTCTGTGAACTGCGCACCGTGTTCTCCGTAGACACGCTAAACGACGGTAAAAAAATAACTGGCGAATATAATTACGCCCTTGCTGCTTAATCCGCTTCTGGCGGAGCAGCCGTTCTTCAATCTCTCTCATGCCGGAATTTGAAAGAACGCCGTTTAGGTATGATAGCCGATTCGAATTTCCGAATAGTTGAGGCAAATTTTTTTTCGGAATTGTCCCGATCAAAACCTGTCTTCCGGTGTTATCGGGATGAAATTAAACGAAAGACTATGTGTGTAGAGGTTCATTGAAATGTAACTTCGGACGCGGGTTCGACTCCCGCCACCTCCACTCGGCTTCGTTTTGAGCATGACTAAGAACGAAGCAGAACACTGCGTGGTTCCGTTGTATTGTGGACTAAGCCGGCAAATTTTTGTTTTATTGCTCAAAACTTTGCCCTGTACACCTCAAATATATTACGTATACATAGTCGTCACTGAAAAAATATGTTATTTCCTGACTTTGAACAATTAGTATGACAGATTCCATTTATTTATTAATTTTTCAAGATTCGCTTTTGCTAATACGGAAAGCTTGTTCTACATGCCATAAATCATGATAACATTTTATAACCTCATGGTTATCTGTCTTTCGTACAAATTTTGCCCGGCTACCGCTTTCATTTCGTGCAACTAGTTTTTCTGCCTTCTCAATTTGTTTTTCCATTTCGCGTTTGTCTTTTCTGTATCGCTCTTTTGAAAACGAACAAATCATATAACCATGTTTACTCTGTATGCGAATACTTGCATTGTCTTGCTTGTTGAGTTTCTCGGCAATGCTTTTAATCAATTCGAGCCCTTGATTTGCAATGCGTGCACCAACTATATAGGATATATTTCGGCTCCTTAATTCGCAAAGAACTTTTTCCGAAAGCATGGCTGCATCAGCTACAACTGTTGGCATCGATATTTTGAATGGGCACTGCCAATATGTTTTATGACAACTACTTTTCCGGTTACGGTAACCTATTACTTGAATTGCCGTAGCTCCTTGAGCCGGTCTTTACTTTTCGAATTGTTGGACATACAACAAAGTGCTCTTAGTATGACAAATCCTTCTTCAAAATGCACAAAAATTAACAAAAACAACTTCTCTTGCGTGCCTTTATTTGGTGTGTTCAAAGTCAGGAGTAAATAATTTTCCAATTTATACAATCGAAGTTTATTCTTAAATATCTTCATGAGTGTTAGTTTGTAATCGGTTCCTAAATGAATTTCAAGATATTTAATCTATACTTTTCAACCCGGCGTTCCGCCGGCTTTTCTTTTTGCAGCAGAAAAAACCATGAGTTTTTTGTTAAACATTTTTATTTTTCTTAGTTTCTACTTAGAGAATAAGTCAAAGCGGAATCTAATATGTTTTCAAAAGTTCTTTCCGGTTCTACATACGGCATAGATGCCTACACTGTAGAAGTTGAAACGCATTTCGAGAAACAAATTCCAGGTTTTACTATTGTAGGTCTTCCGGATAACGCAGTAAAAGAAAGCCGTGAAAGAGTAACCGCAGCAATAAAAAATTCCGGCATTGAATTTCCGCTTAAAAAAATTACAATCAATCTAGCACCGGCAGATATTAAGAAAGAAGGAAGTTCTTTCGATTTGCCCATTGCCGTAGGAATTTTATCGGCAGTCGAAGCAGTCAATCAAGAATCACTTTCTGAAACATTCATTCTTGGAGAACTGTCGCTCGATGGAACACTTCGCAAGATAAAAGGTGCGTTGCCAATTGCAGTTGAAGCTCGAAGAAAAAAAATTAAACGTGTTATTCTTCCCGCAGAGTCAGTTAAAGAGGCATCAATCGTTGATGGAATTGAAGTATACGGATTAAAAAACCTTAACGAAGTAATACAACTGTTGAATGGCGAAGCAATTTTTGAACCTGTGTTTACAGACAAAGATGAACTTTTCTCTCGGATCAATACATATACTTTGGACTTTTCGGATGTTAAAGGACAGGAAAATGTTAAACGTGCTTTGGAAATTGCTGCAGCAGGCGGTCACAACATTTTGATGATCGGTCCACCGGGTTCGGGAAAAACGATGCTTGCAAAACGGCTTCCTTCGATATTGCCCCCGCTCAATTTTGAAGAGGCGCTTGAGACAACAAAAATTCATTCGGTTGCCGGCATTCTGCAAAAAGATAAAGCACTGATAACCGAAAGACCGTTCCGAAGTCCCCATCATACTGTTTCAGATGCAGCGTTAATCGGCGGCGGAACAATACCGCGCCCCGGCGAAGTTTCTTATGCTCACCACGGAGTTCTGTTTTTAGATGAGCTGCCCGAGTTCAAAAAAAATGTTTTAGAAGTTTTACGTCAACCGCTGGAAGATTACAGAGTAACGGTTAGCCGATCTAAAATGTCTTTGGAGTTTCCGGCTAATTTCATGTTAGCTGCTGCAATGAACCCTTGTCCGTGCGGATACTTTACCGATCCGAATAAAGAATGCACATGCAACACTTCACAAATTCAAAAATACATGGCACGGATTTCCGGCCCCTTGCTTGATAGGATAGACATTCACATCGAAGTGCCGGCGGTTAAGTTTAAGGAACTTGCATCATCTTCAAGCGGCGAGAAATCCGGAAACATTCGTGAACGCGTGGTTCGTGCAAGAAAAATTCAACAGAGAAGATTTGAAGGTTTAAAAAATATTTATAAAAATGCCGACATGGGTTCAAAGGAACTAAGAAAATTCTGCAAGCTTAGCGAACAAAGTGAAGAATTACTTAAGATGGCAATGACACGTCTAGGACTTTCGGCTCGCGCTTACGATAGAATTATCAAAGTTAGCCGCACTATAGCAGATCTCGACGGAACAGAAAATATTCAGCCTCAGCACATATCGGAAGCAATACAGTACCGTTCGCTCGACAGAGAATTGTGGGGTCATTAATAATTTATATTATTTTCGCAACTCAAAAATAAATTGCCGGATCGGGTTAGATGCTTGCTAGATTGAAATTTAAGCACCCCGTTTCTTATCAATTTTTTCCGTTACATTTTTAAAAATTAATAGCGCTACAGCAGCAGTAAACCCGATGGCAAGAAAATAATACCAGATCAAATGTGCATCGGTATAGTAACCCGATCTTTGAATTTCGGTTAAGCCGGCAGGAAGTGTTTTGGGATCCGGGCAGTAACGGTCTAACAAAAAGCCGGACATGATAAATCCAACAAGTGCACTGATGAAAGAATGCATGTGACTGAATCCGAGGTAAACGCCTTCTTCCCCCTTTGGTGCCTGCAACGAAAAATATTCTAGAAATCTCGGCGAGATAAAACACTCTGCCAAACCTTGAATAGCAATTCCAATTATGAGCATAAGAGTTATCGGATGAAAAGCAAGTATACCGAGAATTGAAATGTTGGAACCGGCAAGATTTTCAAGAGTTTGACTGAACGACATTGCGAATGCAGAAAGCGGCATCAAGATCATTCCGACTAGCATCGAGGTAATGGCTTTTCGTTTTTTCATCACGTTAGTTACAGGTACAACAAAAAAAACAACCACTGCAGGGTTAATGTTTGCAAGCCATTCCGGGCGCGCTTCATTGCCGCGCAGACGAATAACATATTTCGGCATAGTTGCGTAAAGCTGCTGTTGAATAATCCAGAATCCGGAAACTATAAGAATCAAAATTATTAAGCGGGGTGTTAAAAGAATTTTTTTAAGCGATAAAACAACATCGGAGATTTTTTTTGATTCGAAAGATCTGTCGGATTGTTTGTAGAAAAAGATTGCGAAGAACATTGCAAGTAAAGACATTCCTGCAGAAAAGAAATTTACATACTCAACGCCAATTCCCTGGCGTATGTACGGAACGAGCGTTTTACCGCCAAACGAACCTATGTTTACTACCCAATAAAACAGTGCGTAACCGTGTGCACGGTTATCTTCATTTGTTGTCTTGGCAACTGTTCCGGTTATTAATGGTTTGATGAAAGATCCGCCGATGAGAACAATGAAAAGGAAAAACAACACTAACTTTTTTGTATGAAACATTCCAAGCAAAGCATAACCTGTTGTGAGAAGTGCAAAGGCAAGTATAAGTCCGTTCTTGAACCCGATTTTGTCGGACACAGCACCGGCAAACGGCGGAAGAAAATAGAGTCCGGCGTAAAACATGCCGGCAACAACACCGGTTTCTGTGTCGGTGAATCCCACTAAGTCTGTTAGGTAAAGAGTTAGAACAATAAAAAATCCATAGTAAGCAGCTCGTTCGCAAAGCTCCATAAAGTTTGCAAGCCAAAATTCTTTTGGAAATTTCCATCCGCTTTTTATTTGAGTCTGTTCTGTCATAAATTTTCTGCAGATTAAATTTTGTGCAAGTTAGAAAAAAACATTTTTAATTGCTTTAAAAATCGGCATTGAAAGAAAACCGGAAAAATTTTTATCAAGTCGGAAGATTTGGAATAAAAAATTGTATAGATTCTATAGTAGAAATATGGAAGCATATTGTTATACTTTTTCCGAAAGGATGTTCGATAGGAATTCATCCCTTCGAAAACTCTTTTGGAAGAATTCCCACACAAACAGAGAGTGAGAAATGAAAATTTTTTCTAAGCGAGAGTTGAACGATTACTCGCTGTCGTTAACCTATGACGACATTAGTCTGATTCCCACCGAGATTTCGCGGGTCAAAACTAGAACAGAAGTAAACATAAAATCAAAGTTTCTCGGAACCGATCTTGCTGTCCCGGTAGTTTCCAGCCCAATGGATACGGTTACCGGCATTGCGATGGCTAAAGAATTATCAAACTTAGGTTGTTTTGGCATCGTAAACAGATTCGATTCATCGTTGACCGAATTATTTTCTAACGGCAATGTTGTTGAAGGAGTGAAAGCCGTTTCGGTAAGTTTAACGGCGGATGATTCGTTGTTAAAAAAAATTGCTTCAAACAATCTTATAGTTTGCATCGACACAGCAAATGCTAACAACGCACATGTGTTGAATAAATGTGAGGAGATCAAAAAAAAATATAATGTGAAAGTGATCGTTGGAAACATTGCACACGGCAGCACATTGAAGCAGCTTGTTGATGCCGGAGCCGATGCAGCACGAATTGGAATTGGCGGCGGAAGCGTTTGCACCACTTCGGTTCAAACCGGAATCGGAATCGGGCAAATTTCTTCTTTAATAGACTGTTTCTTTACCCGCGAAGATCAAAAATTAAAAATTGAATTGATTGCCGACGGCGGAATTAAAAGTCCCGGAGATGTCGTTAAAGCACTTTCCGCCGGAGCCGATGCAGTGATGCTCGGAAGAATGTTAGCCGGGACGAAAGAAACTCCCGGAGAAGTAATAAAATATGGCGATCAACTTTGGAAAAAATACCGCGGGTCTGCATCGTTCGGAGTTAAAATGAAAGGAGAGTTTATCGAAGGCGAAGAAACGATGGTGCCGTATAAAGGTACAGTTAAAAGTATAATCAATGCCATAAGCGACGGATTAAAGAGCGCGATGAGTTACTTGAATTGTGAATCACTAAACGAATTAAAACTCAAAGATAATTTTGCAGTTTTAAGCACCAGCTCCTATTTGGAGAGATTGCCGAGGAAATAAGCCGAAGGTTTATAAATCAAATTTACGTTCTTCAGCTCGCAACAATTTTTCAAGTTCAGGCAAACCACTTAATAAAATTAGAAAGAAATAAAGTTCAGTTTAATTGCAATGGTTATAATTCATCTTAACTCATCTTAATAAACTAAACTCATAAATCAAAAAAACATTTTTATTGTTGACTCAACGCATATTAAATAAGTTCTCAACTAATTCACACAACGGGTTTATTAGCTTTTCTTCATCATGCGGTAACCCTAATGTAAGGCAGGTAAAATAAAATTTGACACGTGTAAAATAAAATTTGTCAAACTCTCCTTCACGTTAAATATTCATTCCTTACAAACCTTTCAAAAAATCATTTAACGCTCCAACAAACAGGTGGCATACTTATTGAAAATTGCATATCAAAAGTGCAGGTTCCACTAAAATGCAGCGTAGGCCCAAAATATTGACTGTGGACAGAGACGAAAATATACTTTCTGCTTTCAAGGATTATTTAAGGAAAAAAAAATATTCTATAACCACAGTAAATAATGCTAAGGCAGGGCTGAAAAAAATTCGTGAACAAAGTTTTAATCTTCTAATTACCGATGTCAGAGAAAATTCCGAATTCGGAATAAATTTTATTTCGCAAGCCAAATCTCTTCAGCGCAGCCTCCCGATAATTGCAATTACAAGTTTCCCGGATCAAATAACAGAATCCGATGTAAAGATTTATGGTGCAGACTACCTTTTTGTGAAGCCTTTGGAACTGCGCAAACTCGATGAAGCAATTGAAAACTGTCTGAGGTCTAAAATTTAATTAGCTTTAATTAAAATATATATGAAAAGTTTAACTAAATAACTGATGTTACGCAATGTTTGGGCTTGACAACTGAATTATAGTTGTTTGGAAGAAATGCTCGTTTTGCAATTTTAATTTCTTCACCGTCGATCAAACCTTGCGTATGGTGAGTAAGTAATCAGGAAGGGAATAATAAAATGTCGCGCACAATTACATCTTTAAAAAAATTACTTTTAGAAAAAAAGAATAATAAAATATACTTACTTTTTTCAGCGGTTGTGGCGCTCGTATTTCTAACTGCTACTAACAATTATGCAATTCCAAATTTTGCCAGACAAACTAATTTATCGTGCAAATACTGTCATTATACCTATCCAACTCTTACTTCTTTCGGCAGAATGTTTAAGCTTAACGGCTATACATTAACGAACATAGAGATGCTTGAAGGAGTATCGCCGGATAGTGGAAGGACAACACTGAAGATTCCTCAGACATTTTCATTTTCTGCATCTGTAAAATCGTCTTACACTTCTATTAATAAAGCCGAGCCGGGTTTACGTAATAGCTTTGTTCAATCACCCGAAGGAGTAAGTTTATTTCTTGCCGGTGAAGTGACGCCAAAGATTGGAGCTTATGTTGAAACTGCCTATAGTTTAAGCGAAGGTACAATTGGAATAGAAATGCTGGATATCAGATATGCAGATCATACAAAGCTGTGGTCGAAAGATTTACTTTACGGATTAACATTAAACAATGCGCCTACTACACAGGATGTTTGGAATTCGACACCTGCATGGGGATTCCCATACTTTTTTTCAAAAAGCGCTCCGTCTCCTACTGCCACTTTGCTGCAATCTACTATGAACAATGTAGCCGGCTTAGGTGCTTATGCACTTTATGATAAATTAATTTATGCCGAAGTTTCTCTTTATCGTTCTTCTCCAGCAGGCGTTTCTTACCCCCCGGGTCCAGCATGGAGAGAATATATTAAAGGCTTTGCACCTTATTGGAGATTAGCAGTTCAACAACAATGGAAAGACCAATATTTGGCAGTGGGAACTTACGGCATATTCTCGGCTATGTATCCTTCGGGAGTAACCGGCTTAACAAATAATTATACCGACATCGGTCTCGATGCACAATATGAAAAAACTATTGATAACGGAAGTTCAATTCTGCTGCATGCAACATACATAACAGAGAAACAAAATCTTGATGCATATTTTAACTCGGAACAATCTGCTAATTCAAACAATAATTTAAACTCTTTTAAGTTCGATTGTACTTACAATTTTCCCGATTGGGTTTCGCTGTCGGCAGGATTCTTTTTAATAAGCGGTACAGGCGATGCGTTTCTTTATACAAAGAGAAGTGTAACCGGAAGCTTTAACGGCAAGCCTAACAGCAACGGCGAAATTTTTCAATTAACATTTTTACCCTGGGTCAATACTCAATTTGCTGTTCAGTATACACTTTACAATAAGTTCAACGGAAGCAGCAGCAATTACGACGGCTCTGGAAGAAATGCTTCCAACAATAATACCTTGTACTTGCTGGGGTGGTTTGTCTTTTAACAATTATTAGAATTATTTCAAATGTCATATTAATTTTTTGGGAGAAAGAAAATGAAAATAAATTCAATCGCAAAAACGTTATATACCGTTCCGTTTATTCTTTTCGCAGGGTTCGTATTGCAAAATCAGGTAACGGATAATCGGTTAGTAGCCAATCACGAATTTCAACAGGAAAAAAAATCTTCGCAATTGGACAACAAAGGTATCGGTCCAATTAAAGAAGTAAAACTGGGAAGTATAGACCAGAGACTTGTTGAAAAAGGAAGTTCGATATTTAACGATAAATGTGCTTTGTGCCATGATATCGACAATGTGAATCTGGCTCCGCCTTTACGGGGAATTACGAAACGTTTATCACCGGAATTCATCATGAACTATTTGATGAACACAACCGAAATGCAAAAGAAAGATCCTTACATAAAAAAGCTGATTCAAGCATGGAAAACGGTGCCTGAAATGAAGGATCAGCGCTTAAAGCAAAGCGATGCCAGGGCTGTGCTGGAGTTTCTTAGATCACTTGAAAATTAATTAACATGCATTCATGTATCTCAAAGATTCACGTTAAAGTTTTTGAGAAGACTCGATCGGACTATTTAGCATAAGGCAGTTAACTTGAATAAGAAAAATTATTATGAAAAATAAAATATTTGTCCTTCTTCTTTTTCTAATCAGCCTCATTGCAGGTCTATTTATCGTTAATAATAAATCCAACAATACTGTTGAGACTGATACTGTATCTTTTAGTCATTACGTTCATGCCAAGGAACGGAAGATCAAATGTATGAACTGCCATCGCGGTGTTGAAACACAATCGCGTGCAGGAATTCCCGATGTGAAATTGTGCAGTGTATGCCATTCAAGGTTGATGAATCCAGCTTCTACAGAAGAAAAAAAAATTTATGAGCTCGTAAAACAAAATAAAACAATATCCTGGGAAATTAACTATACCGTTCCCGATTATGCTTACTTTTCTCATAGAAGGCACGTTAAACTCGGTAAATTAGAATGTTCGAACTGTCATGGTAATATGGGTGAACAAACTTCACCAAAATTGAAAAATTTTTACCCGTTAAAAATGCAGGTCTGTTTGCAATGCCATGAAAGTAAAAAAATAACAACCGACTGCGGTAGCTGCCATCGTTAATGAGTTAAATGCATAACAAATAATATTAAATAATGATTTACAGGAGAATTTACTAAATGGAAATTAATAGACGGGATTTTGTGAAACTGTTTGGAGGTTCTCTATTCGGTCTTGCAATTGGCAGCGGCGCGGCTTCTGTATTAAAACTCCCTAAGCAATTTGAGCCGGTGCTTTATTCCGGACCAAGAATTGAATCATGGAAACTAACAGCATGCACAAAGTGCCCCGGTAGCTGCAGCCTTAAAATCCGTTTAATAGACGGACTGCCGGTTCAGGCATTTGGCAATCCTAATTCGCCAATAAATGAAGGGGGAATTTGTTCGATGGGACTTGTTTCAGTAGCCAATTTATATCATCCTGCGCGGCTTACCGGACCCGTTAAAAAAATAGATGGAAAATTTAAACCTATAACTTACGAGGAAGCTTTCAAAATTCTTTCGGACAATTTGAAGAAAGCTGTTTCGGAAAACGAACATGATAATGTTTTTATTGTTGCACAAACCGAATCTATACTTAGGGCTAATTTATTCAAAAAATTTTCAGAGACAACCGGTTTCAAAAATCTAATTGTCGATAACTTCCAGATTGCAAGCTCTTCCCCGTTTTTTAAAGCGGCAAACGAAGCGCCGGATTTTATCGACTTCGACAGATGCGACTATCTTTTGAACTTCGGTGCCCAGTTGACTTTAATTTCTCAAAATCCTCTTTACTTTACACGCAAGATAAATGAATATAGGTCTAAAGAATTTAAGATTACTGCTGTTCAACCGAAACTGACTCCTAACGTTTCAAAACATGATGAATGGATTCCACTTCAACCGGTTTTATTCGGCGATTTTGCTCTGGGAATAGCATATGTTTTACTGAAAGATGAACAGTATGATAAAAATTACGTGGAGAAAAATTTTCACGGATTCGAAGACTTTAAAAATCATGTATTAGAAAATTATGTTCCGGAGAAGGTAGAGAAACTGACCGGAGTAACAGCAGATAAAATTTTAGAAACCGGCAGAAAGTTTGAAAAAGCCTTAGCACCTGCTGCTTATTTTGATGAATCGCTACTATACAATTCAAAAGGAACACAAAGCGCATTTGCAATAATTGCTTTGAATGCACTGAAAGGTTTTCGCAGCTTCGGAAAAATAAAAGACAGTCTCATCGAATCCATTTTGAAGAATGAACCCGGACAAAACGAAAATAATGCATTTGCAACATTGATGGAGCGGCTTTCAAAAGGCAGCAATATAAAAGCATTAATAATATCCGGAAGTAATTTCGTATTTAATAACCCCAACAACGAAGCTCTTAAAAAACAATTGAGCGCCGTTCCTTTTGTTGCCAGCTTTTCTTCTTTTATAGATGAAACCTCTTCGTTCGCGCACCTTATAATACCCGACCATTGTAATCTTGAAAAGCTTGACTTGTTGCTCGACAAATCGATGGGTATACCGGCTGTTACAGTGCAGCAACCGGTAGTAAACACATTTTTTAAAACCGCCGATACAGGCGATGTAATTATATCTTTAATGCAAGAATTGAAACCCGGTGTGACATCTCCTTACGGAAATTATTCCGATTATGTACAGCAAATTGCTAAAAAAATTTACTCCGCCAGAGAAGGTATTTTTATAGATCAACCTAAACCTACAATAGTTGAGAAAGGTTTAAGAAAACTCGGATGGCAGACCGAACAGAACGCAAGCTTTGATGATTTTTGGGATAAGCTAATGGAAGCTGGAGGATGGTGGAATCCTTATACACAAAAGGAATTATACAATCCTAAAATTGACTTTAAGATGGCATTCGTAAAAAAATCTTTTGAGTCGAAAAGCTCATTAACTCCGCTTCCTAAAAATAAATTACGACTTAACATTTTTAATAGAAATTTAGACTACAAGGGAAACATGAGCATTTACCCCGTTCTCGTAGAACAATTTGGAAGCGCCTGTTCGGTCTACTATCAATTGTGGGCGGAGATAAATCCGGATACGGCGCGCAGTTTATCACTTGGCGATAGAAACAACGTAATATTAAAAACCAATAAAGGAAAATTTCCGGCAATTTTAATTTACAATCCTACAGTTATGCCGGGCAATCTGGATGTTCCTTTCGGATTGGGGCATACAGTTCTGGGAGACACATGCGGTATAAATCCATTAAATTATTCCGACGATAAATTTGATCCACCATCAAGTAAGCCATCCTTCTCGGAAACAGTAGTCGAAATTGAAGTTGCTTCATTAAAAAATTCTTCACTGCCGGAACAAACATCAAATAAGAAAAAAATGGCTGAAGATTATGCTGGGAGAGTTTATGCCTAGATACGGAATGGTAATTGATCTTAATAAATGCAATCATTGTGAAGCATGTGTTACTGCATGCAAACTGGAAAATAACGTTCAGATAGTTTCAAAAGAAAATGCGGCAGTGGGAAGAGCTATGCAGTGGATGAAAATGCTTACTACAAACTATGAGGGAAATTATCCGGAGATCAGACCCGTAAATTTGCCGGCGTTTTGTGTTCAATGCGATGAACCTTCTTGTACAAAAGTTTGCCCGGTAAGGGCAACATACAAAAGAGACGATGGTATAGTTGCACAAATTTATCCTCAATGTATAGGATGCAGGTACTGCATGGCAAATTGTCCTTATACTGCAAAAGTTTTCAACTGGTACAAAGACGAACAGCCGGTCGAATATGAGAAATGCTATAACACGGATGTTTCAGTCCGTCCAAAAGGTATAGTAGAAAAATGTACTTTTTGCATTCATCGTTTGCAAAAAGCCAAGGAAAAAGCAAAATCAGAAAGCAGAGAAATGAAGGAAGAAGATTATGTACCGGCTTGTACAGAAGTATGCCCCGCACATGCAATCTTTTTTGGAGATCTGGATAACCCGAGTAGCGAGGTTTGCAAATTAATGCACAATTATAGAAAGTTCACATTACTGGAAGAACTTGGAACAAAACCTAAAGTTTATTATCTAAATGAAAAATCTGAATAGGAATTTTCAAAATGTCAATTCAACAATGAAGGTTTTTGAAATGAACAGTCAGCAATATTACGATGAAGATGAAATATTATTCAAACCAATTTATCAAAGCGGCAAAGGTTTCTATGCTCTTGCAGCTTTATTGTTAGCCATACTCTTGTTTGGTGTTTTTACTTATATCATGCAATTTATTTTGGGTCTGGGAGTTACAGGAATGAACCAGCCGGTAAGCTGGGGCTTTTATATAGTCGACTTTGTTTTCTTTATAGGTATTTCGCATGCAGGAACTCTTATCTCGGCTATTCTCAGGTTATCTAAAGCCGAATGGCGAAGACCGATAACCCGAATGGCAGAAGTGATTACAGGAATTGTTCTTTTGATCGGCGGTCTTCATCCAATCATAGACCTTGGCAGACCGGATAGAATGCTTAACTTAATTGAAAGAGGCCGTCTGCAGTCTCCCCTCCTTTGGGATGTTACAAGTGTCTCGGCATATTTTACAGCATCGAGCATTTATCTTTATCTTCCATTAATTCCGGATATTGCTCTTCTGAGGAACAGAGGCGGGAGATTTCATAAACTTTATAAAATTTTAGCCTGGGGCTACGAAGGTACGGAAAGACAAAAACATGTTTTGGAAAAAGCCATTAACATTTTAATGGTAATGGTAATCCCGATTGCAGTTTCTGTGCATACGGTTATTTCGTGGATCTTTTCGATGACGTTGCAGCCGGGATGGCACAGTACAATTTTTGGACCTTACTTTGTTGTAGGTGCAATTTTTTCCGGCATCGCTGCGCTAATAATTGTTATGATTACCTTCAGAAAGGCTTACCATCTGGAAAATTATCTTAAAGAAATTCATTTCAAATATCTTGGAACCTTACTTTTAGTTATGTCGCTCCTCTGGTTCTATTTTACATTCGCAGAATATCTGACAATATTTTACGGACATCAACCCGATGAGATGAGAGTCTTTCTTTACAAATTTGCAGACAACTATGCGCCTTATTTTTGGCTGATGGTTGTTTGTAATTTCATAATTCCAATAATTGTTTTAAGCAATAAAAAACTAAAGACAATAAAGGGACTTCTGTTTACATCTATAGCTGTTACTATTGGCATGTGGCTGGAAAGATTAATTATTATTGTACCTTCGATGGCAAATCCGCGGCTTCCTTATCCAACAGGAATTTATATCCCTTCATTAACGGAAATTTCTCTTTTTGCTGCTGCAGTAGCAGCTTTTGTATTAGGTTTTATGATGTTCTCAAAATTATTTCCGCTAATATCTGTGTGGGAAATTAAGGAAGGGCGGAAGGAAAGCGTAAGCATAGTTACTGAAAGGTTGAACGAATATCTTCCGTCAACCAGATCAACCGAAAATTAAAAAAGTTTGAGGGAACAATGTTGAACAAAATTAACAATGAAAACGGGACAGTTAATTTTTTTCAGGGCTTAATGCTTTTTTTAGCATGGTCTGTTGCTATAGGAATGACTTTCTTGTTTATTAATCTAGTGAGTGTATCTTACCAGGTTAACGACCATCAAACCGCATCTATTGCCATAAGCATAATAGCAATAGTTGTTTTCTGGATTTTAGCAGGCGTATTAACCTACGTATTTACCGGTCTCCGCAAAGGCGCCGGAAAGGAGAAACAACCATGAAAGCGAAATTTCTGTTGTTGACTGAAAGTTTAATTGCTTTTACTGCAATTTATTTTCTAAATGGAAATACACCGGCTACGCAAAACTTTCAAAGCAAACAACCCGTGCAACAATTTTTACCGCAGAATCCACTAAACGGCAGAATAGTTTTTGAACAAAAAGGCTGTATTAATTGCCATGCAATTAACGGTTACGGTGGAAATATCGCCCCTGATTTTGGAACGCATAGTTTTTTTGGAAGCGATTATGATTTGATGGCAAGTATGTGGAACTACTCACCCGATATGTTTAGTAAAATGGAAATAAAAAATATAGATAAGCTAAAGTTAAGCCCCGCCGATTTTCGTAACCTCCGGTACTTTCTTAATTTCTTGCGCTACCTCGGTAGCAGTGGAAATGTAAGTAAAGGCAAGGAACTTTTTGTTAAAATGAAATGCACCATGTGCCATTCGGTGGGCGAAGAAAAAATAAAAAAAATTAGACTTGATAAAACCGCACTTTACGCTTCCCCTCTTTACCTAGCTCAATCTATGTGGAACCATGCCGATAAAATGCAAAAAATGCAAAAGGCTTCCGGCATTGAAATTCCGTTATTCAAGAACAATGAATTCGCTGATCTATCCGCTTACATTGCCGAAGTTAGTACTTACAGCGAACGAAAAAAAATTTATATGTCCCCCGGCAATCCATTAGAAGGTGAAAAATTATTTACGAGTAAGAAATGCTATTTCTGTCATGCTCAAAATCGTATAGGCCCTGATTTGACAAATTATAACTTCTATAAAAGTGTTACGGAAATAGCCGGAATAATGTGGAACCACGCTTCAAATATGCAAGAAGCTATGCAAAAGAATAAAATTACTTTGCCATCATTTAAGGGGGAAGAAATGGCAAACCTCATTTCATATCTATATTTTAAAAACCAAAGTAAAATTATAGGTTCTGTTGAAGAAGGCAGGCAACTTTTACAACAGAAAGGTTGTGTAGAGTGCCATAGTGCAGGCAATTCCTACTTGGCTCCCGCTGTTTCAGCTATTGGACCTTTTCACAGTACTGATGATTTTTTTAGTGAGTTGTGGAATCATCTTCCATTGATGGAAAAAAAATTATATATAAAAGGCAAATCTTTACCCAAGCTATTGCCTTCAGATATAAAATCGTTGTATCTTTATTTTAATAGTAAAAACCGGTAATAATATATCTCCTTCTGCAAACGCGACGGAGTTAGAAGTAAGGCGTTAATTTATTTTATGAATTGGAAATTTAGCATGCTGTTTATATCTTTTCTGTTTATAGTTTTTATTACCGAAACTGCCTCTGCAGGTAACATTAAAGGTAAGGTGAATCTTGAACGAACAAAAATCAAAGCCGGCGTTTTAGTATACATTGAACACGCTAACAATTCATCGGTTTCCGACCTGAAACCTGCATTAATGGACCAAAAAAATTTTATGTTTAACCCCGAAGTGCTTCCCATTCTTACCGGTACAACTGTAGATTTTCTGAATAGCGATAGTGTACTTCATAATGTTTTTACACCAACGAAGTGTGCAGGCAGTTTTAATCTGGGAACATGGCACTTAGGCGAAGTTCGCACATACACTTTTAACAAAGCAGATTGTTTTGTGACAATACTCTGTAATGTTCATCCCGACATGCAGGCGTGGATTGTTGTCCTTCAAAATCCATATTTTATAAAAACAGATACTTTAGGAAATTACGAGATTAAAAATATTCCCCCGGGTACTTATTACTTAAAGGTGTGGTATCCGTTTTATAAAACTGTCTCTATTCATATTACAATTAAAGATAACCATACATTAGTAGAAAACTTTACATTAAAAAGAAAAGACTAATAGAAACAAAAATCCAAGGATTCTCAACTTCAAAGATGTTTGTTGGAAATGATTTTCAGTTGACATTAAATAAACTCACTTCTGACAGGCTAATTTTCTAAAGTATTTTTATCTCACCATGTTTAAGAATGAAGACTTTTTCTTCTAACTTTTTTTCGTTTATTATTTCATTCAACCACTTTATCGGTTCATATAAATCAGTACCAGAGATTTTGAAAGTTCCCCAATGGATTGGTATGACTAACTTCGTCCGAAGCATTTCGATTGCTGCGGGTATATCACCTGGAGCCATGTGTCGTTCTCTGGTTAATTTTTTAAGACCCGGGATAAACCAGAATCTTGGGTAGTAATCACCTATGGGTAACAGAGCACAATCTACAGTGAATTTTTTACCAATCTCTTTCATTCCATCAAACAAACCCGTATCGCCGGCAAAGTAGATAGTTTTTGAACCCTCTGCAATATAACCTGAGCAATGTGAAGCTATGTGTTGTGCGGGAGTCGCAGTGATCTTAATTCCCTTTATCGTTGTAGATTCCCACCACTTAAGTCCGCGAACGTCAATAAACCCCAGCTCTTTAATTTCATCTGCCAGGTCTTGAGAAATTACTACCGGAATATTTCTGTTGAATCTTTCTAAAGTTGTTTTATCTAAATGATCATAATGTTCATGCGAAATGAGAATAGCGTCGAGAGCTGTCAGCTTTTCGAATTTTATGCCCGGTTCGATATAACGTTTTGCAAACCACCCCAATCCAATATAATCACTAAACATCGGATCAGTAATAATGTTTGCGCTGTCAAGACGGATTAGCACAGTTGCATGACCTATATAAGTTATTGAATTTTCACCAAGGAGAAACTTATTATCTATGATAGGGATCTTTTTCATTTCATGAAAAACCGTACATTGTAAACACAACATAGTTATAACGATAATCACCAAAATCTTCACTGCTTTTCCCTTGCGCTTACTCAATAAGTAATTTCTCAATGAGTTCTTCTAGTGAACTATTAGCTGTCAACTCTTCGTTCTTTTTGTATTTAATAATTCCTTGTTTATCTAATACTAACGCCAACGGTTCCTCAGACACCCGAAAAAGTTCTTTGAGTGAACAATCCCAGTCAACAATAAGCGTCCAGCTTGTCTTCCGCCTGGCTAAAGATTCTTTTGCTCTATTTTCCACATAAGATTTAGTAATAAAAAATGGAATTCCGCTTTTGTAAACAATCCGTATTATATCCAAACCTTGCGGATGATGGTCATCGTAAAATTTTTTTAGCTTGTTTCTTTCTTCTTCGGATGTAGAAGGACCGCGTGTTTTGCCGACTGTGATAATTACGACTTTCCCCCTAAATTCCTGCAGCTCGATTCTTTTGCCGTAGATATCCGTACCGGCAAAATTTGGCGCTATCTTGCCAACAACTACTTCCGATTGTTCAGTTTCCTGTGCAAATGATGATGCTGTCAGCAGGAAGAGTATAACTGAAGCTGCAATGGCTGTTATTGCTATTCTCATATTATTTTTCTCCATTAAAAATTATTTCGTTTCAGAATCTATAAATAATTCCAACATATACACGATCATCTCGTTGTTCGTATTCAATATTTACATTTTGGTTATTTCTAATTTTATGGTTGTAATTATTAAGCCGTTTGTAATTCAGAAGATTTCCGATAACATAGCTGATCAAAAAAAGTTTTGTTCTTTCTGTGTCAGGAGTTCTATTATCGTTGTCGAAAAATTGAGAAATATAATTAACAGTATTGTACAATGACCATATTCCAGATGTTAAAGTAATGCCGCGCATAAACTTTGACTCTTCTTTTGCACCTGCTGAGTAAATTACGTTTCCTGTTCCTGGAATGATAAGATTTATCTTCACCATATTTTTTATCACGAATTCGCCATTTGTTTTTATGAAAGTCTCCTGCAAGTAATCTTTCTTATCTGTTGTCGTGTCTGCTGATATCATATTTCTTGTAATTGCATTTTCCTGAGCACGGCAAAGAACATCCGGCGAAATTAGAAAAAATCCATAAATGATTGTTTCAAATAACTTGTTCAACATTTTCAATCAATCCGTCTTTTAGCCAGATAACCCTGTCAACATATTTTTTATCATCTAGTTCATGTGTTGCCATAACTATCGTTTGTTTCATGTCTCTATTTAGTTTATGAAAAAGTTCTAAAATAACTTTCGCAGAAATACTATCTAAATTAGCAGTGGGTTCATCGGCAAAAAGTATTTTTGGTTTATTAATAAGTGAGCGGGCAATAGCAACACGCTGCTGTTCTCCGCCAGACAATTCATGTGGATAATGATCCAGCCGGCTGCCCAATCCAACAATTTCTAGAACTTCTTGAGCCCTTTTTTTATAACCGTTATAATTACTTCCCAAAGCAAATGCCGGAAGATAAACATTCTCCAAAGCATTGAGTTCTGCTATCAAAGCATATTCTTGAAACACGTAACCCAAGTATTGTAACCGGAACTGCGTTTTTTGAAAGTCCGACAGTTTTTGTACATCTGTACCATCAATGAAAATTTTTCCATCGGTCGGCGTATCTATAAGACCTAACTGATGTAAGAGAGTTGATTTTCCCGAACCGCTCCGTCCCATGATTGCAACGAATTTTCCGCTCTCAACTTCAAAAGAAACTCCTTTTAATGCTTGTGTTAACACCTTGCCCGGATAAGTTTTTTTAAGATTTTCTACCACGATCATATTTCTATGTCCCCCATATTGCCTTAAGCATATTTTCTTTTGCTACACGC
>CAZQQC010000046.1:0-19364 GCA_964595365.1 uncultured Melioribacter sp. | reverse complement strand
AACTCAAAACCGACTGCTGTAATCGGTCGTGTTGTGTGCAGGTTGGCTTTGTAGTAAAAGAAGATTTAGGAATTAAATAACATAATCAGTAAAACAAAATATTGACAGCGTAAACCTTTCGACAGCGGTTTAGTTGCCACGTCGTTAGGCTCTAAATCAATGGGGATTATTATTAGAAAAATGACTTGACCTATTATATCACAATGTGATATATTTATGTATGTTAAGACTCAAACAAAATGGTTTAATAAGTGGGCAGAAAAAAAATCTTATTTCGGATGAAAAACTATTAGACACACTTACGTGTATATTCAATAATCTTGGAGTTACAAATTTGGGTGGAGGACTTTATAAGGTACGTACCCCAAAAGTTGGTCAAGGGAAAAGTGGCGGATTCAGAACCATTGTTGTTTTTAAGGAAGAAGATATTGCAATTTTTGTTTATGGATTTTCTAAAACTGACAAAAGAAATTTGGATAAAAAAGAATTAAAATATTTTAAGAAATTATCGAAAGATTTGCTGTCAATTGATAGGCAAGAATATAAAAAGTTAGAAAAATTAGGTGATTTTATAAGTATAAAGGAATAACTATGAGAACATCAGTAAAAAAGGCAATCGGGGATACCGTTCAAGATTTAATCAAAAGAGGTATAAAAACCTCATTCACTGAAAAAGAACTAAAAGAATTTGGAGTAGAAATCCCTGAAGTAGAAATAAATGCAAAGGATATTCATGAGATAAGAAAAAAAACAAATTTAAGTCAAAATGTATTTGCAAAAATATTGAATGTAAGCTCATCGTCGGTTAAACAATGGGAACAAGGAAAACGAACTCCAACTGGTTCAACAAAAGTATTATTAGAACTACTTAGAAAGAACCCAAATATTCTTAATTATAGAATTGAATCAACTGTACACGAGAGAGCCTAACCTCGACTAACGGCTCGGGGGACATGGTTTTGTTCGATCGAAGAAGATGCTGCTCGTGAAAAGAGGCGTGAAAGGTGAAACGTAACCCCGAAGGTTATGGAAAAATTATCTAACAAGATAAATTTCTTTTTGCCGCGGCGATATAAATTCGCATCCGTCTTTTGTTACAATTACTTCCTCTTCAACCGTTGCAATTCCGTAATCCGGAATTGTCAACCGTGGTTCGATTGTAAATACATTGCCTTCTTCAATATCCAGCATCGGAAGATTTCCATAGCGTTCCCATTTTGGACCTAGCATTGCGCCGCCATCGTGAACGAGCCTTCCAACTTGATGACCGAGACCGTGTGGAAATTCTTCGTAGCCTTGTATTTGAATATAATTGCGGGCGATCCCGTCAATTTCCCAGCCTTTTTTCCCGGGCTTCAATTCATTTGCAGCGCGCGAAATCGATTCAACTATAACACCAAAACCTCCTTGAACTTCTGCGGGAGCTTTGTCTTCATGCGGTCTTAGTAAGTACCATGTTCTTTGAAGATCGGAACAATAACCATTTACTTTTACACCGAAGTCCATGTTAACAACATGACCGGCTTCAACAATACGGTCGGTTGGACCTGCGTGAGCACCGGCGGTATCGGGACCGGAGAAAACAGACGGGCAAAATTCTCTTTCCCATGAAGGTTCGAGACCTTTCTTTGTGCACAAATCCAAAACAAAATTTGCAACATGTTTTTCTGTTACACCGGGTTTCAAAAAGTGCGTAACTTCATCGAAGATCTTTAATGCCTCTGTAACTGCTTGTTTCATAACATCAATTTCAGCGTTCGATTTTCTTCCTCTCAGTGCGGCAACAATATCTTCCGATGAAAAGAGCACATCTGCATATTTTGTATCTTTGAGGTGACCGAGCAATTCCAAATACAATCCGTAGGTTAGCCCGTCGGCTAATGTGGAATTGCGCGAATAGTTGACAGCGATCTTTGCCGGTTTGTACATATCCAAAACTTCCAGCAATTTTTCTTTTACAGATTTCAGATAACAGTGAATTGTTTTGTACGTACCCACCATTTTCATGTTCTCCAATTCAAGAGAGCCGATTATTGCATGGGTATCGCCATTCTTAGTAATAATAAATGCCGATTGCCATGTTGCGTTCGCTCCAACAATCATGTCTATCATCGGATCTTTCATATTCCCGGTTTCGCGCACAAATGTCATCCACATATCGATATTTTTTTCGTTTAATATTTTTACAGATTGGTCGATCTTTTCAAGAATCATTTCTTTAGACATAAACAGACCTCCACAAAATTCAGAATACGTTAATTAGAAACTTACTTTACGCAAGGTTTAACAGATGATGAAAAATGTCAAAAGAAATTGATTTCATACTTGAAACCTTGCGCAGCATGAGCCGGGAAATCATCTTTTCAAGCTCCGGCTCTGCAGTTTTAGGACCGGGATGTTTTGCTTACTGTATCTCACGCTAATAAATTATTCAAATGAGCTTTCTTTATCAAGGAAATTGAGTACTAATAGGAAAATAATAAAATTATCCTGTAATCTTCGAGGGAACATATTAAGCGCTCCGGGGTTTCGGTAACGTGAATAAAAATGTTGTCCCTTCCCCCGGTTTACTGGCAACACCAATTTTTCCGCCGTTCAGTTCGATCATTTCTTTACAGAGTATTAAGCCGAGGCCGGAACCTTTCTCGTCGTTTGTTCCGTAAGTTGTATGATGAGAGTCTATACGGAACAATTTGTTTATATCTTCTTCTTTGATTCCAACGCCATTATCTGCAACCGAAATTTCGATTTCGTTTTCCTTCTCCGCCGAATGAATCGTGATTATTCCTTCCGGACAGGTAAATTTTATTGCGTTCGACAAAAGATTTTGCACGACGGAAAAAGTCATATCCTCATCGGCATAAACAAGAGGCATTAAAGACACTTCATTTATGATTTTGATTTTTTTGTTCTCTGCGTTGTTTGATAGAAGATTGATCACTTGATTTATTTTGTGAAGAATGTTGAAGGAGACCGGACGGAGCGGGATTTTTCCGCTCTGAATTCTAGACCATCGAAGAAGATTTTCGAGTAAAGAAAAAACACTGCCGGCTGCTTCATGAATTTTATCTGCGAAAAGTTTTATCTCCCCTTTTGTTAAGACTTCAATATCGTCGGAAAGAAATTCGGAAAAACTTAATAAAGAACTGAACGGGCTTCTTAAATCATGTGCAATGATCGAAAAAAATTTATCTTTGGCTGCATTGATGTTTTGTAATTCGTCTTCGGATTTTTTTAATTGAGCATTCAAATGTTCCAATTCGTCAATTAGGCGTTTAAGTTCGGCTTCATTTTTTTTAGTTTGGGTTATGTCGCGCAGTATTCCACGATACGCAACAATTTCTCCTTTTGCATCTTTAACGGCGTATGAAGTCTCGCGGAGTGTTTTAATCTCCCCTTTTAGATTCTTAACAACAATTTCGTAATCCTTAACAAATCCGTTTTTGCTCAATGCGTCGCGGAATTTTTTCCTATCGTTTTGGTTGATGTACAGGTTGTCTATAGTTCCCGGATTATTAAGATCTTGCGTACCGATCCCGAATAACTCGTAGCCGGCCGGGTTTAAAGAAATAAATTTTCCATCCGGAGTACTTTCGTAAACAACGTCTTTTATTTCGGTAAAAAGATTTTTGTACCTGGATTGCGTATCAAGCAGCAGGGCTTCTGCTTTCAACTGTTCGGTTAAATCTCTTGCAACGCCAACTTGCGCAACAGCAATTCCTTTTTCATCTTTTATAACGGCTGTTTTTAGTTCGATCAGAAATTCTTCGCCATTTTTTCTTTTGTTCCAAATTCTTCCATGCCAATCTTCTTCTACATTTAACTGCTGGATTTCCTTCAGAAGGGCAGGATCATTTTCTTCCGATCGGACAACTTCGATATTTTTGCCCACCAATTCCCCCGGCTGAAATCCGTAAACATTGGCAAAGGATTTATTGACATAAAGAATAATATCATTCATGTCGGTGATGGAGATACATTCGCTTATCGAATTGATAGCCTGGAAAGCAAGTCGCATTTCGCTAATCGATACTGCATTGTTATTGCCGGTTGGGGAATATTTGGAGTGAGCTATTTCGGATTTATCGCTCATTTGCACCCGCTTATAAATTTTTTATGCAATATAACTAAATGTTCCCGAAAAAATATTTCATTTACGCAACACTTCCTTTCAGAATTGCAAAGGCATTTCATTCAAATTTTTTTGCGGCTTTCCGGAGCCGGTCCATTATGGCAATACCCAGCCCCTTTTCTTCTACCTGTTCTACAAGTATCAGATCAAGTTTTTCTTTTTCCAGCTCGTGCAGAGCGGAAAACAAATTAGCCGCAGCCTCACGCAGATCTTTTTTCCCGGATAATATTTTTACGACTGAAAATGCAAAGTCGGTTTTAATTTCCGAAAAAAAAAGCGCTCCAATCTTTTTCTTCCGGTCAAGAAATTTTGTGTTCCAGAATTTGAGCGGAGTTTGTGGCGAGTAATGAAACGGCAACTGTCCGGGTGAAGCTGGTTTGTTGATATCTAATTTTCCTTTTTCCAATGTGCCGATCTCGTTTTCTATTTCCTCTTTTGATAATCCGCCCGGTCGCAGCAGATAAAACTTATCATTATAAAACCGGATAATTGTCGATTCAACCCCTACCTCGCATTTTCCTCCGTCAAGTATCATGTCAACTTTATTTCCAAGATATTTTGAAATGTGCGATGCTTCGGTTGGACTAAGATGACCGAACCGGTTTGCGCTCGGAGCGGCAATTGCCGTTCTGCTGTTTTTAATTAGCCGCAGCGCAACCGGATGATCCGGCATTCTAACGGCAACGGTCGAATTACCCGATGTAACTATATCGGGCACAATTTCCGTTTTAGGTAAAACCAATGTTAACGGTCCCGGCCAAAACTTTTTAATCAGCAATTCAACTTTCTTGTTGTAGTACGTTGCGAATTCTTTTAGCGAACTTTTTTCGGCAATGTGAAGTATTAAAGGGTTGAACGCCGGACGTTTTTTCACTTCAAAAATTTTTGCGACTGCAATCGGATTTAAGGCATCTGCGCCGAGTCCGTAAACCGTTTCTGTCGGAAACGCCACTAGTCCACCCTTGCGTATTATTTCTGCCGCTTCGGCAATCGTTTCGTTATTTGCATTTACCAAATTCATCCGGACGCAAAGATATAATTTTTTGTTAAAGAAGTGTAATTAGAATATTTTTGTGTTAAACCACGAACCGGATTTTGATTCAAAACGATGAATGAATTAAACGAAGCGAAAAATTTTTGCAAAGCTCTTGCCAATGAAAGCGGTAAGATTATCAAAAACTACTGGCGCAGCGGCATTTCGGTAGATACGAAGAAAGATTTGTCTCCTGTAACCATAGCAGATAAAAAAGCCGAAGAGCTAATGCGTGGAATGATCATAAAATATTTTCCGGATCACGGAATTTTAGGAGAGGAGTTCGGCGAACACAATCCTGATTCGGAATACAAATGGGTTCTCGACCCGATCGATGGTACTAAAAGTTTTATTTGTGGTACGATCACGTTCGGAACCCTGATTGCATTGCTGAAAAACGGCAAGCCGGTTCTTGGCGTAATTAATCAGCCCATCCTGAATGAATTTCTAATCGGCGACGGAAGTTCTACCGAATTAAACGAAATTAAAGTTCACGTAAGAAAGTGTGACTATCTTTCCAACGCAGTTCTTCTTACCACAGATCAACTTGACATTGAAAAGTACCGGGATATAAAAAAGTTTGATGGGCTTGTTCATAAAGTTAAAATGTACAGACAGTGGGGCGACTGCTATGGCTACTATCTTGTTGCAACCGGTTACGCAGATATTATGATCGACCCGATCATGAATCCGTGGGATCTGCTTGCGTTGATTCCTATCATTCATGGTGCCGGCGGAAAAATTACCGATTATAAAGGCGGAGATCCTCTAATGGGCAACAGCATAATTGCAACCGGTGGTTCTATCCATCGTGAAGTAGTCGGGTTATTAAACTAAGAATAAGAACCAGTGCTGTACAGTTGTTTTCTATTCCTCAAAAATGTTTTTATAATAGAAATAATTATGATGTAGGTTTATCAGGTTAATCGACCTACATGGTTTAAAGTTTACATTAACCAAATCCCCTTACGCAAGGTTTGATCGACCATGAAAAATTAAAATTGTAAAACGGGTATTTTCTTTAAGACAACAAAAAATTCGTTTGTCAAGCACAACCTTTGCGTAACATCCGTTAGCCAATTGCAATTTCATATTCGCTTTTCCATTTCTTATCTTTGCGCATAATTTTTAAACTAAAATATTTTGGTAATGAGATTAAGCAAATCATTCGTTCCTACATTAAAAGAAGTACCGTCTGAAGCGGTTATTCCAAGCCACATTTTAATGATTCGTGCAGGATTGGTAAGGCAGGTTTCCGCCGGAATTTATTCGTGGCTGCCGCTTGGATATAAAGTGCTCAGAAAAATTATGGACATCATTCGCGAAGAAATGAATGCAATTGGCGGACAGGAATTTTATTTCCCCGGCTTAAACCCGAAAGAAATTTGGGAACAAACCGGACGCGTTGAAGCCTTCGGCGATATTCTTTTTCATGTTAAGAACCGCGATTATATTTTAGCTCCGACACACGAAGAAATTGTTGCTTTCCATGCTAAAGGTTCGGTTGTCTCTTACAAAGATTTACCGCAAATCTGGTATCAGATTCAAACAAAGTTTAGAAACGAACCGCGCCCGCGTAGCGGTGTGATTCGCGGAAGACAATTTATTATGAAAGATGCTTACACTCTCGATAAAGATTTTGCCGGCTTGGATGCTGGTTATGCGCTTCACGATAAAGCATACCGCGCCATATTTGACAGATGTGGTTTGAAATATTTTGTTGTCGGCGCTTCGAGCGGCGCAATGGGCGGCAGCAAATCGGAAGAGTTCATGGTGAAAAGCGATGCCGGCGAAGACACGGTTGCGTACTGTGAGAAGTGCGGCTACACTGCAAATGTTGAAGTTGCTCAATCTGTTGCCGAACAAGCGAAACACGACAATGAAAGCAAAAACATCTACGAAATTTTTACGCCAAATGTAAAATCGATAGACGAACTGTGCGCGTTCTTAAAAATTCATGAACATGAAACGGCTAAATCTAGAATATATATTCATGACGGGCAGCCGGTTCTTGTACTTATGCTTGGCAACGACGAGGTGAACGAAACAAAATTAAGTTCTGTGCTCGGCGGCATTGTCCGTCCAGCCCATCCGGAAGAGTTAAAAGAAATTACCGGTGCCGATGCAGGCTCTATCGGTCCTATTGGTTTCAAATATCGAATCATTGCCGATAATTTATTGAAGAATGGAAATAACCTTTACAGCGGTGCAAACAAAAACGATTATCACATAGGTGGAATAGATTTGAAACGCGATGTACTAAAAGTTGAATATCTTGATTTAAGAACCGTTGATAGCGGTGAAAAATGTACACGATGCGGCGCAATACTGGATGTGTTCAAGGCAATTGAACTGGGCCATATTTTCAAACTCGGAACAAAATATGCCGAGGCTCTGGGTGTTATGTATCTTGATGAAAACGGAAAAGAGCATCCAATTGTAATGGGAAGTTACGGAATCGGCGTGGAAAGAATTTTAGCGTGCTTCATCGAGCAAAATTACGATGAGAAAGGGATTATCTGGAAAGCGCCTCTTAGTCCTTTCAATATCCAGTTGATTGGTTTGAACATGAAGAATAGTTTGATCGCAGACTCCTGTGAAAAAATTTATTTGGAATTGGCCGGTGAAGGTTACGAAGTCTTGTTCGACGACCGTAACGATGTAAGCGCAGGATTCAAATTCAACGATGCCGATTTGCTTGGTATGCCAATTCAAATTATCGTTGGCGAAAAGAATCTGAAAGATGGCAAGGTAGAAATTAAAAACCGAAAAACCGGCAATAAAAAAGTTGTTGCACTGGCAGATTTAACAAACCAGCTTCGGCAGCCGATATAGATAATTAACTTTAGTGAATGTCACCCCGAACTTGTCTCGGGGTCTAATATAAATATATACTACATTTATATTATGACAAATACTTCTAAGACCCTTTATATTGGAGTTACAAATAATCTCAAACGAAGAGTATTTGAACATAAACAAAAACTTATCGATGGGTTTACAAAAAAATATAATTTGACAAAACTTGTCTATTATGAATTAATGTCAGATGTTAATTCCGCTATCCGACGTGAAAAACAATTAATGAATTGGCATCGGGACTGGAAAATAAATTTGATTGAATCTGTTAATGCTGGATGGATTGATCTGGCGGAAGGTTGGTTCGAACAAAACAAAGATGCTGAAACGAGTTCAGCATGACAAACACAAGAAAATTATACATCGTTTCAACACCGATAGGCAATTACGAAGATATTTCCCTCCGTGCACTTTCAATACTCAAAGAAGTTGATTTCATAATCTGTGAAGAATTCAAGGAAGCAAAACGGTTACTTTCTCATTTTCAAATCAGCAAAGAATTATTTTCGCTTAACGAACACAATGAAAAAGAATCTTCACAGGAAATTTTCAGCTCGATAAAGAACGGAAAGAATGCAGCGTTGATGTCAGATTGCGGCACTCCACTTTTCTCCGATCCCGGTGCCGATCTGGTCCGGATGTGCATAGATGCAAAGATTGATGTTGTGCCCGTGCCCGGTGCAAGTTCTCTTCTGCCTGCGCTTGTAGGTTCCGGGTTTAAGTTTGAAAAGTTTTACTATGCGGGTTGGTTATCTCCAAATAGCAAGCTTAGAAAAAAAGAACTGCTGGGATTGAAAAGAATCAAAGAACTGATTGTTATAATGGAAACACCGTATAGACTTACTGCAATTCTAACCGACGTTTCAAAAATATTTGGCGTTTCAACTCAAATCTGTGTTGCATTTAACCTCACATTATCCACAGAAAAATTTTACCGGGGTAAAACCGGCGATATTTTGAAAACCATTTCAGAAAAGAAGCTGAAGGGTGAGTTTGTACTTCTGATTGATAACCACAATTAACTCCAAAGTTTGATCGATTTTAGTATATTTGAACTAGTTAAAATGAGTTTTCGTTTAAAGCAAAAAGAAGGGAGCCGTTATGTTAATGGTTCAAGATGTTGATCTTACACCCAATCCGCAGGCATTGAAGTTTATTCTTAACGAAAAACTTCTTCAAAGGGAAACCAGAAATTTTCAATCGAAAGATGAAGCTGTTAACGATCCTTTGGCTAAAGGTATTTTTGAAATTCCGGGTGTTGTTTCCGTTTTCTACATGGATAAATTTATCACAATCGAAAAAGAACCAAAAGCAAATTGGGGACAAATTCAGCGACCGCTTGTTGAGTTCATCAAAAATTTTGATAAAGTACTTATACCGCAGGAAAAAGAAATCGGCGTAAGCAAAGAAGAAGAAACCGCCTTGCTCAAAAAGATTAATGAGATACTCGACCAACGTGTTCGCCCTGCTCTTGCAGGTGACGGCGGCGGTTTGCAGGTTACCGGTATGGAAGGACTTACCTTGAAAATCCGTTATCAAGGCGCATGCGGCAGCTGTCCGAGTTCTATCCGCGGAACATTAGTTGCAATTGAAAATTTACTGAAACGCGAAGTTAATCCTGCTATCGAAGTAATTTCTGCCGATTAATTTTTTTAACACTTTTAAGATTTAAAACTAAAAACCTCCGGCACAACGGGGGTTTTTATTGTTACTTTCCTTTTGCAGACGCGAACTTATTTAATTGTTCCTATCTTGCTGATATCGTCGATCTTAACAAATTTCTCCTGAAATTTATAAGTACCGGCAGCAGTTTTGATAGTTTTAATGAACTTCACGTTCACAGCTGCAGATCTGTGTTTCGCTTTTGCTTTATCGGCAAACGATTGTTGTTTTGCCATTGTAAACTCCGTTTAATTTTGGTGCCAAATCTATAAAAAAGTATCGAAAATAAAAATTAAGTTAGATCGGCAAACTTACCCTTCGTAACCGAGCAAAGATTGCCCGGCGCAATGTATATTTGCATCCTGCGCATACCGGCACTGCAGTAAATTTTTTCGTGAAGCTGTGCAGTTTCGTCTATGAATGTCGAAAATAATTTTTTCATCCCGATTGGCGAACATCCGCCACGAATGTAACCGGTTAAAGGTTGTAGTTCTTTTACTTTGATCATTTCTATACTCTTGCAGCCGGATGTTTTGGCAGCCTTTTTCAAATTTAGTTCAAAGTTTCCGGGGATAACAAAAACCAAAATTTCATTTCTTTCGTTGCGGGCAACAAGAGTTTTGAAAACCGTTTCCGGTTCTGCTCCAATTTTATGCGCTACCGAAACGGCGTCAATTTCTTCTTCGTTGAATTGGTACTCTATTATTGTGTATCCGATGTTTTGAGATTCTAAGATTCGGATTGCGTTTGTTTTCAATGCCTCACCTAAATCCTTCCGGATGGGTTTACCCAACTTTGGAAAGAATCAGATCGGCTAATATTCTGCCGCTTTCTTTCAGTTCGTAATCTTTTATATTTGTAACCGCAGCATCAACTTCTTTTTTATTTTCTATTTTGATGCCAAGAGATTTTGCAAGTTCTTCTTCTCTTTGTTTACGAACGGCTTCCGATTTTTCTCTTTCTTCCTTTCTAATTGTTTCGTTCAGAGAGATGGTCTTTCGTTCTCTATTCTCGTTAAATTCTTTTAGTTCCTCGAGCAAATATTGGTATTCGGGATCATTCTTAATTCTCTTCTCGTGTTTTTCTTCGAGTGTTGGAATTACTTTTGCAAGATTGGAGAATCTATTAAAATTGCTTGGTAGAATTTGATCCCACGGCAGAGCACTCTTTTGCGAACTCTCTCCAAATTCTTTTGAGCTGTAAGGTGACGGAAAAGATATATCCGGTTTTACGCCCAACCTTTGCGTACTACTTCCCGTAGTTCTGTAAAATTTAGCAACGGTAAGTTTAAGCTGTCCCAGATTTTTATCCGAAACCATAATTGAGCGATTCAGATCAATCATATTTTGTACTGTACCCTTGCCGTAAGAATTCGATCCGAGAATTAATCCTCTGCCGTAATCTTGAATTGCAGCGGCAAAGATTTCCGATGCCGATGCGCTGAATCGATTAATAATCACTGCAAGCGGACCATCGTACACTATGTTTGGATCGGGATCTTGATTGACCTCTACCATGTTAGCCGAGTTCTTTACCTGAACAACAGGACCATCTTTGATAAACAGCCCTGTGAGCGAAATTGCTTCCTGTAACGAACCGCCGCCGTTGTTTCTTAGGTCGACTATTACACCATCCACTTTTTCCTGTTTAAACTTGTTCAAAATTGCTCTAACGTCGCGCGTTGTACTTTTGTAATTTGGTTTGCCAAATCTCTGCCCTTCGAAATCGGTATAGAAAGATGGAAGCTTTACGATTCCTATCTTAAAATTCATGCCGTTTTCCTGAACGTTAAGTATTTCATCTTTGGCAGCTTGTTCTTCCAATTTAACTTCATCGCGTACAAGTCTAATTGTTGTAGGGGGGTCGCCCGGACCGTCTTTTGCGTGTAGAATCTGCAAACGAACTACCGTTCCTTTTTTTCCTCTAATTAATTGAATAACATCATCCAGACGCCAGCCAATTACATCCACCACTTCGCTATCGTCTCCTTGAGCCACTCCAACTATTTTATCTTCTTCTTTCAGTAACCCGCTTTTGCTTGCCGGTCCGCCGGCAACTATCGAAGCTACTACCGTGTAATCGTTATCCTGACGAAGCGATGCACCGATTCCTTCAAGAGAAAGTTTCATGCTAATGTTAAAGTTCTGTGCTGCTGCTGGAGAAAAATAATCAGTGTGGGGATCGTACACCTGTGTAAAGGAATTAACGAATAACGAAAAAACATCCTCGGCATCGTACTGCAAAATTATTTTGTGATAATTGTGATAACGCTTAGCCAAAACGTCACCCGCGTTTTTAACATCTTTACCGGAAAGAATCATGTTCAGTTCGTCATTCTTAATTCTTTTACGCCAAAGTTCATCGAGCTCAGCCGGAGTTTTTGCCCACCCGGCTTTTTCCCTGTTGGGTGTAAAAGACTCGTTTATGGTAAAATCAAAATTATGTTTTAAGAGTCCGGCGATGTATTTCATCCGTTCATTTAATCTTTTTTTGAAGACATTAAAAATTTCAAAAGCGGAGGCAAGATTTCCATTTTTTAAATAACCGCCAAATTTATCCCGGTATTTTTCGAATCCTTCAATATCCGATGCAAGAAAATAAAGTTTATTGTTATCAAGGTTGTTTATATATTCATTGAAGATCTCTACAGAAAGTGAATCGGTCAGCGGCTGTTTCTTGTAGTGATAATTAGTAATGAACTGTGTTATTACCTGACCGAGCCGGTTAAATGTTTCATTTGTAAGAATAACTTTATTCGTATCAATTGTATGATCCTTATTAAGGACTCCGGCAGGATTTTGCGCGCGGCAATAAGCCGTGAAGGCAAGAATAAATATCAGTGTTAAGTACTTTCGCATTCGAATTCCATTTTTTAGATTAATTGAGTTAATAATACACTAAAATAATGCTTTAGTTTCAAAAAAATTGTGCTAAATTTTAAATACAAAGAGCTATTTGAAGAACAATAATATATATAGAAAAGGTTCGAAAACATTCTGGAACACCGTTTTGTTTTACAGTTATATTGCCGGTAATAAAATTTCGGATCGTATAGATCATTCGTATGATCTGGTTGTGAAAAGCCTGCCGAAAAAGTTCGCCAAAAGAAAATTAATGTTTGATGTTCGGTGCTCGATTCTGAATGCTTGATTCTCGATGATAGATGCCGGGCAAAATTATAAGTTATAAAGAATCCAGTATCAATCCACATAGAGATACCGTTTAATTTTCTGTGTAGGTGTTTTTTCAAACGGTTCGGGTTGTTCGATAATTTTGTTTAGACGCGAAAATGTGTTTACTCTTTCATTAACTTGAGTTAGAATATCCGATAACAATTTGTTTACTATCTGACGCGCTTTTGGCTCGCTAAGTTTTTGAATCTTAAATTCGCTGTCAATTTCTTCGTTGTTGATGTAAACTCTTGCTATAAGCTGTCCCCCTTTTTCCATCACAAGAGATTCTGCAACAAAAGGGAATTCATTAATGATCGATTCGATCTCTTCCGGATAAATATTTTTTCCGTTGGGACCGATAATAACATTTTTCAATCTGCCCTTGATAAAGAGGTAATTATCTTTGTCAATCATTCCAAGGTCGCCGCTTTTAAACCATCCTTCACTATCAAATACATCTTTTGTTCTCTCGGGATCTTTGTAATATTCCTTCATCACATTTGTACCCTTGATCAAAATTTCTCCTTCACCGGTTTTAGAATCGGCGTTGGCAATTTTAATTTGCATGCCGGGTAAAATTTTACCGGCAGAACGCATTCGAACAAATTCCGGGGGCGTTCCCGTTACAAGAGGTGATGTTTCTGTCAATCCGTATCCGACTGCATATGGAAATCCGGACTCGTTCAAAAATTTCTCGACTTCAGGGGCAAGCGGTGCCCCACCGATACAAAACATTCTCAGTTCACCGCCGAATGTTTGTAAAAGTTTCTTGCCAGCAATTTTGTTTAATTTTTTTCTGATTGCCGGAATTTTATAAAGCCCTTTGACAATTATTTTGCGGTTAAACTCCGGAAAAATTTTTGCACGATAAATTTTTTCGATGACTAGCGGAACGGCAAGCATTATTGTCGGTTTGACTTTTGAGAGAGCCGGAAGCAAAGCTGCAGCTGTAGGTGGCTTTTCTAAATATGTTATTGATGCACCTGCCATAAAAGGTGTAACGAGTCCGAGGGTAGATTCAATCGTATGAAACAAAGGAAGAATAGATAACATTCTATCCGAGCTTGTAACGTTGACAATTTGAAGGGTTGCAATTGCATCCGACACAATGTTTTTATGAGTGAGCATAACTCCCTTCGAATGCCCTGTAGTGCCTGAAGTGTAAAGTATTGAAGCGATGTTTGTTTCTTCAACCTCATCCGGAATCAATCCTACAAATTTTAAAGCGGCTTCTTTGATTTTAGCAAACTCTTTTTTGCCACCGGCAATTACTTCTTTAAGAAAATCATTTTTCGTTTCGGGAGGAATAATGGAAAAATCGTCAATTAAGATTCTGGTCTGCAGCGACTCAAATTGGAATCCTTCTATCTTCCCGAAATATTTTGCCGAGGCAAAAACAGCTTTGCTTTCTGAATGGCGAAGTATATGATGAACTTCGGTTGAGTGAAATTCGGTCATGATTGGAACGGCAACCGCACCCATAGTTGTAATCGCAAAAAATGCGATAGCCCAGTTCGGCTGGTTCTCGCTCAGTATCGCAACCCTGTCGCCTGCAATAACTCCTTCACCTTTTAAGAAACGGGAAACTTCTTCTACCTTAAAATTGAATTCCCGGTAAGTGATTTTATCTTTATCCACGAATGAAACCGCATGTCTATCCGGATAATTTTCCGAAGCAAATTGCAAGACATGAAGTAGTGTAAGCTTCTTTAGTTCTATCATAATTCAACACCGTATTATTGTTAAAGATATAAAAATATACCGTTTGCGGTTCGCAGCATATTGATGTGTAAAGTTTTAAACCGGATCAACATGAACAAAAACTTTTTGAACCTCTTCAATTTTTTCCAGAGCAAATTTTACATCTGTTCCTATCCGGTGAGAGACTTCGGTGGAACAGTTTTTATCAACCTCAATATGAACTTCGATGTGAAATTTATTTCCAACATAGTGAGAGCGGAGATCGTTGATACCCAAAACTCCTTCAACATTCATTGTAATATTTTTCACCCTGTTATCAAAATCCTGCGTAGCAGAGCGTCCCATAAGGTAATCCAAATTCTCGCGTGCAACTTCGTAACCGGATTTAAAAATGAACGTCGCTACCAGAATTCCGGCAATGCTATCGAAGTACTCTAAATTGTAAGCCGCTCCTATAACACCGCACAGTGCAATCGCCGAAGCCAGAACATCATTAATGCTGTCAACCGAGGCAGCGCGTATAGCCGGGCTGTTAAATATTTTTCCAATTCTAACTTGATATCGATTCAAAACAATTTTGGTAACAATAGTTGCAGTCAAAACAACATAAACCGCCAGAATGTCATTTACTTTGTTGGGGTTCAGCAGACGTTTGATTGATTCTTCTACAATATTGATGCCCACAACAAATGCAAAAACAGAAAGCATAAAAGCTGCAAGCGGCTGTGCTGCGTTGTGCCCGAATTGATGTTTTTCATCCGCCTCGTCGCGCGAAATTTTCACAGCAACTTTAATTCCAATCGATACAAGTATATCTGTAAATGAATTCAGCGCTTCAGAAATAACGGCGATCGAGTTGGAAAGAATTCCAACAATAGCTTTGATGACAAAGAGAAAAATATTTATAGACAGCGCAATGTTGGTCGCGCGTTTTAATCTGCGAGGCATTCTTGAAGTCACGGGTTATATGTCAAAAGGTTGAAGGTCACAAATATTAAACATATTCCATCTTCATTTCGTTTTCCATTATCCATTACCAATCGATTATATTCTCTTTATGATTTTTCTTCCCAAATATTTGCAAGAGTAACAATCATTTTTACTGCGGCTTCCATATCCTGAACAGCTACATATTCGGTGTAAGCATGAAAATTATGTCCGCCTGCAAATATGTTCGGTGTTGGAAGACCCATGTAACTTAAACGCGAACCGTCGGTGCCACCTCGAATTGAGGAATTGATTGGTTCGATACCAAGACGTTTCAAAGCTTCAACGGCATACGCTTCAACCTGCGGATGTTTATCCAATATGTACTTCATGTTGCGGTATTGTTCGGTAATTTCAAACTCAAACGACGAGCCGGGAAATTGCGCTACAGTTTTTTCGCACAGACCTTTTAAGAGTGTTTCGAATTCTTTCAGTTTATCGGCGTAAAAATCGCGGATAATAAATTTCACAACAGTTTGAGATTCGTTTCCGTTAACCTGAGCAGGATGAACATAACCTTCCCGCTTCTCGGTAGTTTCAGGTGATAGATGTCCCTTCGGAAGCGATTCTACAAATTTTGCGGCAACTTTAACAGCATTAATCATCTTGCCTTTAGCGTAGCCCGGATGAACATTTTTTCCGTTAAACCTGACAGCAACTGCATCGGCGCTAAATGTCTCCGTTTCCACTTCGCCTCGTGTAGAACCGTCGATTGTGTAAGCATACTTTGCGCCAAATTTCTGAACGTCAAATTTTTCGGTGCCGCGGCCGACTTCTTCATCTGGTGTAAAACAAACCCGAATTGTTCCGTGCTTAACTTCGGGATGAGTAATTAGATAATTTATTGCATCCATAATTTCTGCAACGCCGGCTTTATCGTCGGCGCCAAGTAATGTTGTTCCGTCTGTGGTTATTATGTCGAACCCGATCATGTCTTTCAATTCGGGATTGCCAGCAAAGTCGATAATCTTTGATGAATCTTTAGGCAGAACAATATCCCCTCCCCGGTAATTTTTATGAATGACAGGATTAACATTAGCTCCTGTTACTGCCGGACTGGTATCCACATGCGAAATGAATCCGATTGTAGGAACATCCTTCGTGCTATTCGAAGGCAACGTAGCCGTAACGTAACCGTGTTCGTCCATTGCAGCATCTTTCAAACCGATCTGTTTTAATTCTTCTACCAATGCTTTTGAGAGTTCAAGCTCTTTCGGATCGCTGGGAAATGTTGTTGAATCTTCATTCGATTGAGTATCATATTTTACGTATTTTAGGAAGCGGTCAACACAGGTGAATTTGTATGCGGGATCAAACATTTTTACCTCAATTCTTTTTAGAATGATTATTTATTAATCAAAGTTAATAGAAAATAAGAGTGAGTTTCAATAATGAACACCATCGAATTAATAAGGAAAAAGCGAGATAAGAACTCCCTAACCGAAGAAGAAATAAAATTTTTGATTTCGAACTTCATAAAAAGAAATATTCCCGATTACCAGTTCTCATCATTCTTGATGGCTGCTTATCTGAATGGTTTGAATAAACGCGAAACAGCGTGGTTAACCAGTGCAATGCTCTACAGTGGAAATGTTGTTAATCTTGATTCAATCCGGGGGAAAAAAATTGATAAGCATTCTACCGGTGGCGTAGGCGATAATACCTCGCTGATACTTTCTCCAATTGTTGCCGCTGCAGGTGTTAATGTTCCCATGATCAGCGGACGCGGGCTCGGACACACCGGTGGAACGTTAGATAAACTGGAGGCTATACCGGGATTCAAAACGAGCATTAGTCTTTCGCAATACAAAAGTATTTTGAAAAAATGCGGCGCAGTTTTAGCCGGACAAACAAAAGAAGTTGCACCGGCAGATAAAATCATTTACGCACTGAGAGACGTAACTGCAACCGTTGAATCAATTCCGCTCATTACGGCAAGCATCATGAGCAAAAAATTAGCCGAAGGAATTGACGGACTTGTTCTTGATGTGAAAACAGGTTCCGGCGCATTTATGAAAAAGTATAACGATTCGCTTGAGCTCGCCGGTTCGCTTACCAACACGGCAAAAGCTTTCAAAAAAAAAGTTGTCACATTAATAACCGATATGAATCAGCCACTCGGAAATTATATTGGCAACTGGCTTGAAGTTTATGAATCAATAAAAGTTTTGCATGGCGAAACGCACGGCAATCTAGCCCGGCTTTCACAAATTCTTTCCGGAGCTATGATATTCCTTGGTGGTAAAGCATCAACTATTAAAGAAGGAATTGAAATCTCGAAAGAAATTATTGCAAACGGAAGAGCATTCGATAAATTTTTGGAAATTGTCCGGCTTCAAGGCGGAAATGTTAATCTAATTAAACATCCGGAAAAATATCCAAAGTCAAAAATCAACGAGACTATAGTTGCAGATAAATCAGGCTATCTACAATCGATAGATAATTATCAAATTGGAATGGCATCGCTGGAACTCGGTGCAGGTAGATTAACGATGACCGATAAGATTGATCCGAAAGCGGGGATAATCTTCTATCCGAAGATTGGCGAACGGATTAAAAAAGGGAGCGTCATCGCAGAGATTTTTACCGATAGAAAAGACAAAGTTGATCTTGTAAAACAAAAACTGCTTCTGGCTATTAAACTTTCTAAAACACCTACGACACCGATAAAATTAATCAAGACATTGATTTCGTCCGAGGTGTGCTCGCTGGATTAATTTAACCCAATTCAAAAATTGTAACACCGTAAGTTCTATCAACCGGGATATCCGGAAATCAATTCCGGATGAACTTAAAAGTTTTCCATAATTAGTAATAGAAGAAATTAAATTTTCAAACCTAAAATTTTCTTTTCTTCCCAGAGGAAGTTGTCTATATTCAATTAGAAAATTAATTCACTTTAGGTGAGGGAAGTGAATACTGCGTGGTTAAATATTTTCTCCGTTACTTCTGAGAGCTCTCTAACTTACCATTTTTTTAAGCCGGTTCAAGCAAAGAAAGAATTCCACACTTACAACAGCCGTTTCTTAATAAGGCAAATATTTTCCTTCTGTACTTTGCCGGAAGCACCAACTGATATAACAACAATGTTTTGTTATGACTTTTTACAACATGCTCACTCATACTTCCAATTTATTTATCCTTTTGCCCCGACGCAAGCATCGGGGAAATCTCTCAGTTATAACCAATCATTTTATTTTTAGCTAAACGAAGATAGTCTCTGTAATTAGTAACGCATAAGAATTTTCTCTCTGCAGAATAGTTTGGTGTACCTGATGTGTACCCACGTACGGTAATCCATCTAACGATAGCATTTTCTTTGCAGCTTTTGTAACAGTTCAATAGAACCTAGATTTTGAAATACAAATCATGAAAATACTTAGTTGGATAATACGGGAATAGTATGAGCCATATGTCAGACTTCTTTTTAACTATCCCTAACCGGGACAATCTAAAATAATCAATAATTGGCCGATAGATAATAATATAAAAGAATAAACCGAACACAAATATGATTGGAGAATTTAATTTAGATAGCCAAAGTAATATACCAACCGGAAGTACGATTTGTAAATAATATGAAAATAGTCTCATAGTTGATCCTATCTTTAAAGATTATGTGCTAAACACGCGGCTGCAATTGCAACTCCTGTTGCCGGAATATACAGAGTTTGAACAAAAGCCCAAACAGAAAGCCATCCATGATTAGTATACGCATAGGCAATACAGGTGGCTGTATCACCACCATTAATTTCTTCCATTTGAAGAGCATTTAGTTCTTTCATTTTAACCTCCGTTAAAATTAATAAAGTTACTC
>CAZQQC010000045.1:0-19820 GCA_964595365.1 uncultured Melioribacter sp. | reverse complement strand
GATTCATATTATAATCCTAAAGGATATTGGAATGGTCCCGTTTGGGTGCAGTGGAATTATTTAATTGAGCGTGGTATGATTGATTACGGGCACAAAGCAGAAGCGGGAGAACTGGTAAACCGCGTTGCAGCAAATATGATTGAACAACTGAAAAAAGATCATTTCTTTTGGGAGCTTTACTGCCCGGATGAACAATGGGCAGGTTTCAACAAAACGTATATTTGGGCGGGCATCATCACACGGATGATGATGGATGCTCTATTATAACCGCCTTCGATAATCAAGTTAAGAGGAAACAATGAAAAATATTTTCTTGCTTTTTTTTGCAATCCAGCTAACTGTTACAGCTCAAATCAAAATCGGTTTCTTAAATGTTGATAACGCTATTGAAAGGAATGCCGAAGTAAAAGCAGCGTACGACTTTTTAAGGAATCAAAAAGATTTTTATACAGAACTAATTAATTATAATAATATAATTAATTCCACTTCCTCTATCGATAATTCTCAATTTTCCATCATTTGGATTCATCGCCCGGATTCCACCAATCTGACACTGCAAGAAAAAGATCCTAAATTTATTACAGCGCTTCAAGATTATGTTAAGAACGGAGGAAAACTTTTTTTAACGCTGGATGCAATAAGATATTTGAATGCACTCGGATTTGAATCCGAACAACCTACGGTAAAATATGCAAATGCAACAGACGACGGTTACGGCAGAAGACTCGGTTTGCATTCGTACCGTTCTCATCCAATATTCAACGGGCTGAACGGAGGGGCTTACATTTTCAATCCGGCAAAGGATCTGAAAACGCGGCAGATCGGATTTTTTGAAAATTCAATTCCACAAAAAGGAAAAGTTATTGCGGTCGATTGGGCATACATAACCTTGAAGGAAGATGCAAAGCTTATAGTTGAACACGAAGTAAATAAAGGAAAGGTTTTGTCTGTTGGCGCATACACTTACTACGGCTTGGAAAATAATAACAGGGCCCATCTCGAATTGTTTACGCGGAACTGTCTGAACTATCTTGCCGGAAACTTGAAATACACGCACGAAAAACAATTCTATTGGAATTATTCCGCCGGTAAAGTTTATGAATTTAACGGCAATGAAAACAAGGTCAATATAGATACATCTAAAAAATGGAAAGTGGATGAGAAATCAATAAGAATAACTAAAGATAAAGCTTCTGAAAATTTTTGGAATGTTGCCGGACAAAAAATTTTAGTGATGGGAAAAGAAAAAGCCGGTATAGATGAAATTTGGTCGCATCCGTTCATGGCACTGCGTGATTATGAAGCCGGGATTGTTTTGGGTGATAAAGATTCGGTTCTCTGGCTTAAAAATTTTGTGCCGATGATTGAGATACGTCCTGAATCGTTTACACGGATTTACAAAATAAACGACATTACTCTTCGCGAAATTATTGTTGCTTCTGTCAATGAATCTGAGGCTGTAATGCACTATGAGTGCAAAGGAAAATCCCCTACAAAACTGGTAATTAAATTTTACAGCAACTTCAGGTTCATGTGGCCCTATTCGGAAAAAACCACGGGCAGCATAGCTTATTCAATAAACGGGCAGAATAATTCGTTTGCTATCAGGGACAGAAACGAATTTTCTTTAATTGCAGTAGCGAACAAGAAATTCTCTCAATCGGTTATCGGACAGTTTTCCGGATTCGAAAAAAAAGACTCTCGATTCAAAGGGATCAAGACAGATAAACTGGTAGTTGGTGCTCTGGCAGAAATAGATTTGAACAAGGAAGACAATTTGGATTTCATTGTTCATGCTTCGACGGAAAGCCCTTTGGCTTATGATACAATCTCACCGGAAAAAATTTATGAAGATGCGGTAAGTTATACACAAAAATTTTTGAACAATTCATTAATGATAACAACACCGGATAAAGATTTTAACGAAGGATATAAATGGGCGTTGATAGGCGCCGACAGATTTTTTGTAAATACACCGGATTTAGGAAAATCTCTTGTTGCCGGTTATTCGACAACTGCTCGCGGATGGAACGGCGGGCACAAAATTAACGGAAGACCCGGTTATGGATGGTATTTCGGCAGAGATGGAAGCTGGAGTGGTTTTGCACTTTTAGATTACGGCGACTTTGAAAAAGTGAAGTCTATCCTCGAATTCTTTAATAAGTATCAGGATTTGAACGGAAAGATTTTTCACGAACTTACAACTTCCGGTGCCATTCATTATGATGCTTCTGATTCGACCCCGCTTTATATTATTCTTGCCGGGAAATATTTGCACCATACAGGCGATGTTGAATTCATCAAGAAAAGTTGGACATATATAAAAAAGGCAATTGATTTTTGTTTATCGACGGATACAGACAAAGATCACCTCATTGAGAATACAAATGTTGGACACGGATGGGTTGAAGGCGGCGGGCTTTATACGGCTCACACGGAAGTTTATCTTGCCGCCTGCTGGGCAGAAGCTCTCAGACAAGCAAGTTACATGGCAGAACAAATAGGGCTGGGTGCGGAAAGCAAAATGTATAATGACGAGTATGAACGGGTTAAAAAAATTATTAATACGGATTTCTGGAATGAGAAAGAAAATTTCTTGAGTTTTTCTAAACTGAAAGATGGGAATTATAATTCTGAAAAAACCGTTTTAGCTGCCGTACCGTTATACTTCGAAATGCTTGACTCTGCAAAAGCAAAAGTGGTAACAGACGCTTATGCAGAAAATTATTTTTCTTCCGACTGGGGAGTAAGAATTTTACGTGAAGACAGTCCTATTTTTAATCCCCGCGGATATCATACTGGAAGTGTTTGGCCTTTATTTACAGGCTGGACGGCACTTGCCGAATTCAAGAATGAAAATTATGTGCAGGGTTATTTTCATATAATGAACAATTTGCTTGTATATAAAAATTGGCAGCTCGGCTTCGTTGAAGAGGTTTTAAATGGTGCAGAATATAAACCGGCAGGGGTTTGTCCTCACCAGAGCTGGAGCGAGACTATGGTGTTGCAGCCTACTATAGAAGGAATGCTCGGATTAGAAATTGATGCGGCAAACAATATAATAAATTTATCTCCACGGTTACCTGCAAATTGGAATTCAATTAAGGTTGAGAAAATTAGAATTGGTGATCATTTTGTCGATTACACAATGAGGCGTTTGGATGGAAAAACTATTTACAATTTTTCAACGAATTCTTCGGTTTCCGTAAAAATAAAATTCAATCCGGCTTTTCCGCACGGTACAAAATTTAATTCTGCAAAATTAAATAATAAGCCTATAACAGTAGAACAATTTGACAATAGAACATTTTCGTTTACAATTAATCTTATCACTTCATCCCAATTAGAGGTCGCGCATTCCGGTGGAATCTCTGTTTTACCAACCGTAGTTCTGCCAAAACCAAATGATGTGTCAAAAGGGTTTAGAATTTTAAGCGATAAACTTGAAGGCAATGTTTATTTCGTAAATGTTCAAGGACCCGGCGGCAGCAAAAATGAACTTAAAATTTATCTGGCTGATGAGAAAATTCAATCGATTAAAAACGGAAAAATTATCTCTTTCGATAAACCTATCTATAAAGTTGCTGTTGATTTCGAAAAGAGTTTATCAAAATATTTGAATAAAACCATTAGCATCGAAATAACACGCGCATCAAACTAAATATTACTGATATGAACAGTTACCGGGACCTATTTATGAAAACAACATTTATAATTTTATTAGCAGCAGCATCGATCTTTGCACAACAACTTAAAGTTTCCGATCCTTATCTGACGTTCAAGGCGAAACAAAATGATCCGCTTTATACAACCTACACAGCAGCGATGGAACGTTCCCGCCTTTACGGCGATAAAGGTTACAAAATGGATTACTACTCAAATCATCTTCCAATAAATTATTCGGGAGACCAGGCCGGAAGATTTTATTGTTTGTGGAAAATAGATCAAGTTGTGGTTATGAACACGGGCGAGTTCTATGAAAAACCAGTTGTTACTTCTTCTTTTCCCGACATGATAATTATGGAGTATTCCCCCTTCAAAGGAATAGAAGTGCAGGAAACATTTTTCGTTTACAGTTCTTCCATTGCTCTTGTTAATTTGCAGATTAAAAACGTGGATAAGATAAATCACAACATCGAATTATATCCTGTACTTGAACTCGGCAACGATTCACTACTAATTAAAGAATTTGATAAACAACATAACGGATATATTACAGAGCATCATGAATCAAGATATAGATTGATCAGTTCACTTTACAAAAATGCACCTTATCCAACCGAGACCCGCGATTATTTTACATCCAGCATGGCTTCATATTCGTTTGGCGGCTACCATAAATCTCTCGAAGATTTTTATGTTACAATCAAAACAGATTTTTACGCCGAGAAAAGAAACGATTCGCTCAATAACAAAAAAGAAGGATTGGTAAATTTTATTTCTCTTCACCAGAAACTTTCTTTAAAACCGGATGAAGAAGTTAATGTAAGGTATTTCCGCGGATGGCAGGATAAAAAAGAAGATCTGCAAAAACTTATTGAAGAAATCGAACGGCTTAAAAGCGGATCCCTTCAGAAATACGTTGATGCAAATGTAAAATTGTTTTCACTAATACCGCGTATCAAATTTAAAACTCAAGATGAAAAACTTGTTTATCTCGGGGCATTTAACCTTGCGCGTGGCAGTTTTTATCCACCGACAGAAAAAACAAATTATAATTTTTACGTTTTCTCGCGCCAGCCTTTGTGGGGCTGGGGACACGGACACCAGGTTCTTCACGAATCGTTAAGCATGCTTGCATATGCATATCTCGATCCAAAGTCTGCAGAAAATTCCCAGCGTGTTTATATTGAGCAGCAGAGAGAAGACGGATTAATTGCATACCGACACGGTCCACGTGGTTTGCAGGACTATCCCCACTTCAGCAAGGAGCTTAACAAAGATATATCAACTACATCGGCGCCATTCTTTAGCTGGATCAATTGGGAAGTTTACAAGATCGGTAAAGACAAAAAATTTCTTTCGGATGCATACAATAGTGGGGAAAAATATTTTAAATGGCTGATCAACAACCGCGATCTTGATAAAGACGGATTGTATGAATGGGGACCCTACGGCATTATCGAAAATGTTCGCGATTGGTACAATGCTGTTTTTCAAGTAAGTGCGGAAAGACATCTCGATGTTGATAAAGAAGATATTTCCGATGAGCTCGAATGTCTTGATCTCACATTGATGATTGTTAAGGAAGCCCGTTCACTCTCTCAAATGGCAAAAGAACTTGGAATGAATGATGCCTCGATTGCATGGAAGAAAATTGCAGACCAAACTTCAGACCTTGTTAATCAAAAAATGTGGGACGACAGCAGCAAGTTTTATTATTCTATCAACAAGAAGGATCATTCATTTAAATATCTTACCCGCGATTTAAGACGGATGGAGATAATAGGATTTCTTGCGTTATGGGCAGAAGTTGCACCAAAAGATCGAGCGGAACAACTTATAAAACATTTACTGGATCCGAAAAAATTTTGGCGTAAGTATGGAATTCCAACTCTTGCGGCTGATGATCCCTGGTTTACACCTTATGTGGATTATTGCTGCAAATGGAACGGTCCGGTGTGGCTGTTATGGGATTATATGGTTTTAGACGGAATGAAAAAATATGGATACAATAAAATCGCAAATCAACTTACCGACAAAATGATGCTTGCTGTTACAACACAATTGAAAAAGAATCATAATTATTGGGAATCGTACAGTCCCGATAATGAAGTGCTCAACTCGCCGCCTAATTATATTTGGGATTCAATTATGGCGCGTGTTCTTATTGAAAAATATAAACGGAATTAAATGGTTAGCAAAGAATTGTAAACTTTTGCATAGCCCTGCTTATAGAGATTAAGTATTGCATAAATGTAGAAGAAGTCACATGTCTAAATAAAGAGTAGTTGAACGATCACAAAAACTGGCAGTAGAATGATGAGCGAAAATTTATAAATGTAAGCGAAGAAATCGGGCATCTTAATATTGTTTCCTTCCGCAACGGCTTTTACCATAAAGTTTGGACCGTTACCGATGTAAGTCATACTTCCGAAGAAAACTGCGCCGGTACAAATTCCCCTCAAAATTTCTTCCGGGATGCCGGCAACAATATTCGTTGCGCTTGCGCCCAATCCCAGAGCGAGCGAATGAAAAGTTACTGCGGTTGGTGTGTTATCTAAAAAACTGCTCAACAAGCCGGTGAAATAATAGAATTGGTGCGGCAAAACTATGCCGAGATTTTTTGCATTTGTTTCGAGATAAAGAAGGCATGGAACCATAGTAACAAAAATTCCGAAAAATAAATAAGCAACTTCCTTAATCGGTTCCCAGGTGAAATCGTTCGACTCACGTACGAGATGTGTTGTGAAAAGCAGGGAAAGAATTGCCATTGCAACTATAACTCCTTCGCGGATAAATTTATAAAAATGATTTGTTCCAATGAAAGAAAAATACTGTTCGTTTATAAAGGCAACCGCGAGCACAACTCCTGCAAGCCAAATGAAATTTAGTTTTCCTTGAATGCGAATTGGACGTATAGTGGTTTTGTCTGCGGCAATTGCTTGCGGAGTTTCCTTTTTGTGATAATACGTATCAACGAAATAATAGATGATTAGCAGAAGAAGGTTTGTTATCAGCCATTCCGGAAAAAGTTTGAAAAACCACGAAAAGTGAGCGCCCCGCAAATACATCATAAATAACGGCGGATCTCCAAGCGGCGTTAACAAACCGCCGCAGTTAGCAACGATTGCAATGAAAAATAAAATTGTATGTACTTTGAATTTTCGCTCCTTGTTAGTTTGAATAATTGGACGGATAAGCAGCATAGCAGCGCCCGTTGTTCCTGTGAACGATGAAATTACTGCACCGATGGATAAAAATATTGTGTTAACCTTCGGTGTCGCTTCAATATCGCCGGATAAAAATATTCCTCCTGTAATGGTGAAAAGAGAACTCAACAAAATGATAAACGGCAGGTAATCAAAAATAATCGTCTCGAAAAATTTTTCGCCGAGCCCGGCAGCAACCAAGTAAATTACAATTGGAATACTGAGGATGACAGCAACAATTAATTTGTTTTTGTTCTTCTCCCAAAAATGATTCCAGAACAACGGAAAGATTGCAATTGAAAGAAGCATAAGCACAAACGGCAGTGTGCTAATTAACGGAATGTGAATGTTGGTAGATTCCATAGACCTGGGAAATTATTTTCTCAACAAGTCTCGTATCTCGGTTAGAAGAATAATTTCTTCCCGCTCTGCCGGAGCTTTTGCTTCTTCTTTCCGTTTCAATGTATTCATCGCCTTTATCAGCATGAAAAGGGCAGCAACAACGATGAAGAAATTGAAAACTGTGTTTATGAATTTGCCGTATAAAATTTCCACCGGTTTTGCCGGATTAATCGGCGAAGGAATTTTGATCGACAGATTACCGAAATCAATTCCGCCAACAAGCGCACCGAGCGGCGGCGTTAAGACATCGCTCACCAGAGATGAAACAATTCCTCCAAACGCAGCTCCGATAATTATACCTGTAGCCATATCAACCACGTTTCCCCGCATCGCAAACGATTTGAACTCTTGAATGATTTTCATTCTCTGCTCCTTCTATTAATAACTAATTACCAAAGACCAAGATACAAACAATCACCAAATACTAAATAATAAAAAAACAAATTCACACCAAAGAAGAATTGAAAAATTTTTCCGTTTAGGACTTAGAATTTATTCTTTATTATTGCTCGTTTCCCGGATTTTAGTTTTTTGCCATTTTTAGTAGCCAGTTGCTTATGATTTCTTTCATATCGTAATTACCGTGACCGGCGCCGTCTATTCTCTCATAAGTGATTTCATAACCGGCACTCTTTAGCTTTTCAATAAATTTATCGGTGAAAGAAATGTTCAGCGAATTATCTTCTGTGCCGTGCATCACGAGGAACGGAATTTTTTTCTCCTTGCCGGTGAAGTTGTTCATGTCATATTCAGGCTTGTCGTCGTGAAGATTTTTCGGAATGCCGGAAGCGACAATTGCCGCGTCGAACAAATCCGGGTAAAGCAAGCCGAAGCGCCAAATACCATAACCGCCCATCGAGAAGCCGTACAAAATAGTTCTGTCGATTTTAAAAACTTTCTTCACATTGTTGATTGCATCAACAACATCTTTTTCAGTTGTGCCAACATACCAATCGCTCAAACCTCTTCCGCGAGGCGCAACAATTATGAAATTATCACCCGGGAATGTTCTCGTTTGATATTTGACGAAATCAACTTCATCAACACCGCTACCGTGAAGTGCAACAATCAAGTCGTGCGGTTTGCCGGCATCAAAATTTTTGGGAAGAATAATTGAGAACGGCTGAAGAGATGAATCGATATTCGATTTGAATACGGCAAGTAAATATCCTTCACCGGAAAAGACGGTTTTATACTTCTTGTAATTTTCCAGTAAAGAAGAAATTGTCTCAACGCCGTTTTTAATTTCTATCAAACTTTTTCTTTCGTTGAAAGTTTTAATCTGGTTTTCGAGCCAATCTAGTTGATATTGAAGTGTAGAAACGCCGAGAGATAAGTTTGCGTCACCGGGAATCTGGGCGAGCGAGTCGATTTCTCTCTTTGCATCCGCCACAAAACGAGGATCGACATAATAAAATTTATCTTCGCAGTTCAGCGTGTTATTCATCGAAATGGAAATTGTGTACAAGCCGGGTTTATCGGCAAGAAAGATATCCCGAACAAACTTGGTAAATCCTTCTTCGAAAGAGTAGCTTGATTGTTTTGAAGTGATAATAGTGCCTTCTTTCGCAATAACGAATTTAATCTCTGCATCGGTTTTCCCGGGCGCATAAACAAAATAATTGATTTGATTTTCCGGGCTGGAAATCAAGTTCGATCTTAGCGAAAATGCAAATTGCAATTTCGATTTAGCGGACTGCTGGAAATGAAGCGGGATAAACTTTCTGAAGTTTGTGAGTTCCGTATCGTAATTATCTTCAATAAGCATGTTTATCTTGCGCGATCGGTCGTCATTCTTGCTGATGTAAACGATGTTGATACCGGCAAAATTTTTTTTCAACGGATTGAACGGATAAACGTTTGTCCACGGAATTTTTATTAGATAGCCGGCAATCATCGAAGCCGAATCGATTTTGATTTCCGGCGCAGGCGGCCAAAGGAGTTTCGGAAAATATGTTCCGTCTTTGTTAACTGTGATTGCAATAGGGTTCCCGTTTTCCATCGAAAAGCCGAACGCATAAAATTTATCGGAGGAATCCGATTGTTGTTTTTGTGGGGTAACGAAGTTGATAAAAAATCCGTCACCGTAACGCCAACTTCTATCACCGTCTCTGAAATGATCATCCTTCACGTACGCTTTGATAAGCAGCGCCATTTCGTCAAAGCTCATTGACAAATTTATTTCCGGCAGAGAAGTCTCGTCGATCATTTCGAGATTTGTCCATTCGTTTTCCTTCAAAGATATTTCTTTGACGAGCTTTTGTTGTGCAAAAGATTCAGGCAGTTCAAAAATGAATAATGAAGAGAGAACAAAAAATAATTTTTTCATTTCCGTAATTCTCCAAATTAAATGAACCCTTTTCCGATAAGACGTTTGAAAAACTTTTACGATAGACTCCCGGCGGTGACACGAAATAGCCCGTGCGTTATTCCGGTTTCAAAATGGCAGTGCAGAAGGAATTTTTATCTGAGTAATTCTTCATCTCGGTACAGAAGAAGGATCGCCGATTGCGAAACAATAACCATCTTCTCTTTCTCAATCTCAACATCAATTGCATCTTTACGAAGGAACAATGCAAAATCTCCTTCATGCGCTTGAAGCGGAATGTATTTGGTTGCTTTGTTCTCGCGCCACGGTTCGTCGTCGGTTGGCATTCCAATCGGGTAGCCGGGACCAACTTTAATAACATATCCGCCTTGAACTTTTTCCTTCTCCTGAACACCCGGCGGAAGATAAAGCCCGCTGTTTGTTTTATCAAGATTTTCTTCCGGCTTAATAAGAACGCGGTCGCCAACGATTATAATTTTTTCTGTGTTAATCAATATCGAGTTCTCTTATATTTCTTAGGTAAAAATACTAAATGTTAATCAAATCCCCGAAAGCGTTTATGCAAGAGCAATGGAATCAAAGATACAAGAAAGAAGAATATCATTACGGTAAAGAGCCTAATAATTTTCTCAGGGAAGAATTGCCAAAGTTGAAGCCCGGAAGAATTCTTTTCATCGGCGAAGGTGAAGGAAGAAACGCCGTTTATGCGTCAGCGCTTGGCTGGACTGTCGATGCAATAGATTGGAGCGAGGAAGGGAAACGAAAAGCAGAAGCGCTTGCAAAAGAATTTGGCGTGAAGATAAATTACACAATTGCCGATTTTAACTCCTTTCGGCCGGAAAAGAATTTTTATGATGCGGTTGGAATTTTTTTCATTCATCTCGATGAAGAGCTGCGAACAAAACTTTTCGGTGCAGCAATAAAATCTTTGAAGCCGAATGGCAAAATAATTTTTGAGTGTTTTGAGAAAGGACAGCTCGGTTATTCATCGGGCGGACCGAATGACGAAGCGCTTTTGTATTCGATCGAAGAAGTGGTTAGTTTGTTTATCGATCTAGAATTTGAAAAACTTTCGAAGGAAAAAGTTTTTCTGAACGAGGGAAATGGACATTTTGGCAACGGAGTTGTAATACGTTTTGTTGGTTCAAAATCCGGATAGATGTTCTCACAGCTTTTGTTTCTGCCAGGCATAAATAATAGGCATGGCTAAAATGCGAACGAGTAAAAAGTTTTTATTGAAGAATCGCATTGACCTGTAAAGGGGTATTTTTCGTAAACCGCATTCCTATGAAAAAATACAAAGTCGGTTTCTAAACATGAATGTCCCGATGCATTCAGTAAATAGCCGTAAGTTAAATCGAAGCCGACCAAGGCATAAGTTTTTTTATTAACGTGGACGTTATCGAAAAAAATACTGTTTACACCAAAAGAGATGCTCAATCTATAATCAGCTTTTTCTTTTGCTGTACCGGTTTTCCACATATCACCTTTTATTAATCTGTTAAATCCGTGCATAGTACTTACAATCGGAGCGGCGGTTTCTGTAAAGACTCTTGACAAACCTGTCTTACTCCGCCTATAATTAGCCCCCATTTCTGAAACAACACCCTTGCTGCATCCAGTATTGCAGTTTTGACCGTATCATCTTTTATGTAATTCGTTTTTGACCAAATTCGTTTTTGGGTCGGGAAAAATAAATTGTTTTTTTCTCCCGCGAATTTTTTCTAGTAGAGAAAAATATGGAAACTCCGGAAACTTTTTCTTGACAAAACAGTTTCTGTTTGTTATGTTGGAAACCGAGAACACGAAAATAGTTTCGGAATGGAAAAATGGAAGAGAAAGACAGAATTCTTGATTTAACCGAAGGAAAAATTTGCAAAGAAGGATTTTATAAAACAACGATGGATGAGCTTGCAAACGATTTAACAATGAGCAAGAAAACCATCTACAAATATTTCCCTTCCAAGAGCGACCTTGTTGAAGCAATTATGAAAAGGTTTATGAAGAAAAGGCAGAAAGACATCATGCTTATTTTTGAAAGCGACAAGAACGCCGTCGAAAAATTTACAGAACTAATATTCATCTTGAACAAGAATCTTACAAAGCTAAGCGAAAAGATGCTTAACGACCTGCGCCTGCATTTCCCTTCTATGTGGAACGAGATTGAAAAATTTAGAACAGAGATGATCAACAAAAATATTACCCGGATTGTTGAGCAGGGCAAGCGTGAAGGTCTGATCAACGACTACCCGACGCCGATTATCATGACGATTTATCTTGCATCAATACGAGCAGTTGTTAACCCGGAATTTATTCTGAATAATAATTTCTCCGCTAACCAGGCGGCACAGATTACTTTCCGAATTTTGATGAGCGGGGTTCTTACTAAGAAAGGAGAGAAAATTTTTAAGAAATCTATAAATGAGATAATGAAATGAAAAAATTAAATCTGTTCTTTTTATCGGCAACCGTTTTCTTATTGTATGCGTGCAATAGTGGTGATAAAAATGTTATCGAATCTTCGGGAATAATTGAAGCTACAAATATAACCGTTGCTGCAAAAGTTGGCGGACAGGTAAAAAAAATATTTGTTAATGAAGGCGATAAAATTAACGCAGGCGATACATTAATGATTATTGACCATGACTTGCTTGCCATTCAATTACGGCAGGCGGAAGCAGCAGCAGAGGCAGCAAATGCGCAGCTAGAGCTACTCAAACAGGGAGCTCGTACCGAAGACGTAATGCAGGCACAGGAAGCTTTGAATCAAGCTAAGGCAAATTTTGAATTGGCTCAAACGACAAGAGCGAGAAATGAGAGATTATTTCTGTCTAATTCGATTACAAAACAACAATGGGACGACATCAATACAAAATACGATGTTGCAAACGCTCAATTTAGTTCTGCTAACGAGAGCTTGAAGAAGATTAAAAATCTTGCGCGCCCGGAAGAGATCAGGCAGGCTAAAGCAAATCTAAACAGACAAATTGCAGCCGCAGATTTGCTAAGAAAAAACATTAGCGACTCTTATGTTACAGCTCCAATCAACGGAGTTGTTGTGAGAAAATTTATCGAAGCCGGCGAATCCGCATCGCCGATGTCATCTTTAATAATGTTATCCGAATTAAGTTATGTTGATCTTGTAATTTATGTATCGGAAACCGAACTGGGAAAGGTTAAAGTTGGTCAAGAGGCAAATGTTTCTGTCGATTCTTTCCCCGGCAAAACCTTCAAAGGAAAAATAATTTACATTTCTACTACCGCGGAATTCACTCCCAAGAACATTCAAACTAAAGATGAACGGATAAAATTAGTCTTTGCAGTGAAGATACATATTCCGAATCCAGATTATGGATTGAAGGATGGTATGCCGGCAGATGCTTCTATAAAAGTTGAAAGTTAAGAAAGTTAAAAAGTTAAGAAGGTTAAAAGGTTACAAAGCAATTAGGGAGGAACAAAATGAAAGTTGAACGTTTTGAAGATTTGGTTATCTGGCAGGAAGCGAGAGAATTGGTTAAATCAATCTACAAATTAACTTCCGCGGGACTTTTCAAAAAAGATTTCGGTCTTAAAGATCAAATTCAACGTGCTGCCGTATCAATCATGAATAATATTCCGGAAGGTTTTGAAAGGAATAACAATAATGAATTAATTCGGTTTCTACTTATATCAAAAGGATCATCCGGCGAATTAAGAAGTCTACTTTATATATCACTTGATCTGGAATATATTACTAAGAATGAGTTCGATGAAAATTATCTGAAGACAGAAACGCTATCAAAGAAGATCTCCAAATTTATTCAGTACCTCGATGCCAATAGGAGAGCAAGATATAAAAAACCATCGCCTTCTAACCTTTAACTTTCTAACTTTCAAGCCGAAACATGGAACATATAACTTGGAACCGATAATTAAAGTAAATAATCTTTACAAATCCTACGACGAAATAAAAGCCGTTAGCGGGATATCATTTTCGGTAACAAAAGGAGAAATGTTCGGACTCGTCGGTCCCGACGGTGCGGGTAAAACTACAACGATCCGACTTCTGTGCGGGTTGCTAATGCCTTCCGAAGGCTCGGCTGAAATGTTTGGTCTCGATCTCGTGAAGGACAAAAGCAAAATTCAAAAACATATAGGATACCTTTCGCAAAAATTTAGTTTGTACGGCGACCTTACAATTGATGAGAACATAGAGTTCTTTGCCGATCTCCATGGCGTGAAAGGTTATAACGAACAAAGAAACGAGTTGTTGAAGTTTACACGATTAATGCCGTTTCGAAATCGGCTTGCAGATAATTTATCGGGTGGAATGAAACAGAAACTAGCACTCGCATGCACTTTAATTCATAAACCGGAAATAATTTTTCTTGATGAACCGACTACCGGTGTCGATCCACTCTCGCGTCGTGACTTTTGGAAGATTCTGTCAAATATTCAGAAAGACGGCGTAACAATTTTTATGTCGACACCATACCTTGATGAAGCCGAACGATGCAATCGTGTTGCGCTTTTGAACAACGGCGAAATCTTAAGTTTTGATACTCCGAAAAACATTAAAGCCTCTATCAACAAATCTATAATTGAAATTGTTTGTTCGCCGATAATCTCTGCGTATAAACTTCTTAAAGAAAAGAGCGGTTACGAAGTTCAAATGTTTGGAGACCGGTTGAATGTGGCAGTTGATAATTACAAAGATGATTTTGAGGCAATTGAAAAATTGATAATTCAAAACGGCATTCATATGATTGACCATAGAACAATTCCGACGTCGCTTGAAAATGTGTTCATTCACCTAATCGGCGAAGTAGCAAATTCTTAATCGAAAAAATTGAAGAGAAATCGAAATGAAAAAAATAATTGTAATGGTTTTGTTAACAGCTGTAAGCATATCAGCACAAACACTGAAACTTACTTTAAGAGAAAGTTTGGAAATAGGGATGCGGAACAGCAAAGACCTGAAAATTTCACAATCGAAGTTAATCGGGGCTTCCGCTCAAATTACTGCGGCTAATTCGCAGCTGCTACCACAGATCGGTTTATCTGCAAACTACATACGGCTGAGCAATATTCCATCGTTCTCGGTTGTGTTGCCTTTTTCGCCAAACCCCATTCAGATATCTCAGATTATTCTGAACAACTATTCATTCAAGTTGAGTTTTCAACAGCCGCTTTTTACGGGGTCCCGATTATGGTCGCTGAAAAACGCTGCAGAATCGAATTACGATGCAGCAAATGAAGACTATCAAAAAGATTTGAACGAGGCTGCTTTCAAAATTCAAAATGCTTTTTGGAATTACTACAAAGCACAGCAGTACGATAAACTTCTTGCCGAGAATTTGAATCAAATTAAACAACATCTTAACGACACAAAAAATTTTATGCAAAGCGGTTTGGCAACAAAAAATGATTTGTTAAAGTTAGAAGTGCAGCATTCTTCGGCCGAACTGCAGAAAATAGAAGCAGACAATCAGTTAGATATAGCAAAAATGGTTTTCAATCAAGCTATCAATTTACCTCTGGATTCGCAGACGGAAATTGAAACCGGAAGTTTGTCAACAGATTTTCTGGATTATAAAGTTGAAGGTTTATTGGAGGAAGCAAACATTAATAGAAATGAGTTGAAGTCGCTTGCATATCGTGTTTCCACCAGCACAGAAAATTTGCGCGCAGCGCAAGCGGCGTGGTTTCCTTCAATATTTCTTGTGGGAGATTATTACTATAACAAGCCGGCTCAAAGAATTCTTCCTACTCTAAATGAATTTAGAAGTACATGGGATCTAGGAGTAACTTTATCATGGAGCGTTTTGAACTGGGGATATACTTCATCGCAAACCACAATTGCAGAACAGAATAAGATTCAAGCAGAGACATCCCTCTCGCAGCTAAAAGACGCTGTTGAAATAGAAGTGCAGCAAAATTATCTGACTTACAAAAGATCGTTCGATAAGGTAAACGTTGCAATACTAAACGTAGAGCAAGCAGAAGAAAATTATCGGATCGTACGGGAAAAATATAATTCCCAGCTGGCTTCGAGCACGGATTTAATAGATGCGGAAGTTGCGCTGCTTCAGGCAAAAACAAATTACAACAACGCTCTTGTCGATTTTGAAATTTCGAAAGTTCGCATGGAGAAATCGGCTGGAAGAAAAATCTACTGATCAAATTACCTCTAAATTTTTTTGCTGTCATGGAAACAAATAATAAATACTCGATCCGGGTAAATACTCTCACAAAAAAATTTGGCAACTTTACAGCAGTAAATGGAATTTCGTTCAACGTAGAGCAAGGCGAAATTTTTGGTTTTCTGGGTGCAAACGGCGCAGGTAAATCAACCGCTATTAAAATGCTGTGTGGAATTTTAGAACCTACCTCCGGTGATGCGATGGTCGGAGGATTCAGCGTAATGAACCAACCCGATAAAGTGAAAACTCAAATCGGGTACATGTCACAAAAATTTTCGCTTTACAACGAGCTCACAGTTGAAGAGAATATAAATTTCTTTGGCGGCGTTTACGGACTTTACAACAGCAAACTTGCCGAGAGAAAGAAATGGGTTTTGAAAGTTGCTTTTCTACAGGGAAAAGAAAAATTACTAACGGCATCGCTTCCAGGCGGAATTAAACAGCGGCTTGCACTTGCAATAGCTGTTATTCATGAACCGAAAATTGTTTTCCTTGATGAACCTACGGGCGGAGTTGATCCGATATCAAGAAGAAATTTTTGGGGTTTGATAAACGAACTTTCACAAAGCGGTGTTACGGTTTTTGTTACTACTCACTATCTCGATGAAGCCGAATTCTGCAACACGATAACTTTAATCAATACCGGAAACATTATTGCAAGCGGAAGCTCGAAGGAATTGAAAACAAAATATTTGACGAATACCATTCTGGAAGTCGAAAGCGACAGAGTTGTTGATGCACTCGATGCTCTGTCTAAAGAAAAATGGGTCGATGAAATTTCCATCTTCGGCAATTATATTCACGTGAGTGTGAAGAATGAAGACGAAGGAAGAAGATTGATTAAGAAAATTCTTACCGAAAACAACTCGATTAATCTCTCGCGTATCGATAAAATTGTTCCGACGCTAGAGGATGTTTTCATTTACCTTCTTGAAAAAGATACAAGACAAAATGCTTAACAGGATAAAAGCAATATCGTTAAAAGAAATTCGTCAGCTCAAACGCGATAAGAGATTGCTATACGTTCTTTTCATCTTTCCACTGATACTGCTCATTCTGTTTGGTTATGCAATCAACTTCGATGTTCACCATATCAAAATGGTTATTTATGATGAGGACAAATCTGACGCCAGCCGGAATTTTGTTACATCGCTCACAAGTTCAGGGTACTTCGATCTTGTTGGCTACATAAACAACGAAAACAAGGTTAAAGAAGTGCTTGATACAAAAACTGCGCAATGTGTAATAATTTTTCCGCGCGGTCTTTCGAAAAAAATTTATTCAAAGCTGAATGCGGAAATTCAAATTTTGATTGATGGCGTTGATGCAAATACGGCATCGCTAATTAATAGTTATATAACGGTTGCAACGGCGTTTTATTCACAAAAGTTCCAGAGCAAAGCGCTGGCAGTGATTGGAAGAAAAACTTACGTGCCAGTAGATATTCATCCTGCTTTCTGGTTTAACCCGGAATTGAATTCTACTTTCTTTTTGATCCCGGGGCTGATAGTAATGATCTTGATGATTACCGCTGTTGTTTCAATTACGCTTTCAATTGTGCGTGAAAAGGAGCACGGAACAATCGAACAGATAAACGTCTCTCAGCTTTCTTCTACGGAATTGCTTGTTGGTAAAACAATTCCCTACGTAATAATTTCTTTGTTGATATCAACGTTCATTTTAATTGCCGGCTACATACTTTTCGGAATAACTATTCGTGGAAATATTTTTCTTTTGTTTTTCTCCATGCTGCTCTTCTTGTTCGCCGCGCTAAACATCGGAATTATAGTTTCCAGCATAGCGGATACACAACAGGTAGCTTTTCAAATTGCAACTCTTGTTTCAATGCTGCCTTCAATGCTTCTCTCCGGATTTGTTTTTCCAATCGAGAGTATGCCGCCGGTCGTACAGATTTTAACAAACATAACGCCTGCCAAATTTTTTATGGTTGTTCTTCGCGGAATTTTGCTAAAGGGTGCCGGAATAGAATCTCTTTGGCAGCAGTTAGTTTACCTGATTATTTTTTCTATGATATTGATGACACTTTCGATTATTATCAATAAAAGAGCGAGGAGAGAAAACCTTTAAGGTTTGTAAGGTGAAGAATTGGGCGTAACATCGAAGGTTGTTAAGGAAGAGCAAATGTGAAAACAATAATTCAAATAATGATAAAAGAATTTCTCCAGCTGAAGAGAGACCCCCGTTTATTCGGAATAGTTTTTCTTGCACCCGTTATTCAGCTTATCATTCTTGGTTATGCAGCCAACATGGATGTTAACACCGTTCACACGGCGGTGTTTGATCAGGACAAAACCGCAATGAGCAGAGACTTCGTAGAAAAATTTCAGCGTTCGGGTTATTTCGTGATCGATGATTATGTTGACAGCTACAAACAGATTGATAGAGACATCAACAGCAGCAAAGTTCTTTGGGCGCTTGTCATTCCGAAAGGTTTCGAAAAGAAAATTAACCGTATGGAAACTGCTCCCGTTCAAACAATTTTCGACGGCTCCGACGGCAATAAAACTTCCATTGCTTTCGGATATGTTCAGGGAATAATTACGAGCTACTCAAAAAATATTTTGTTAGAAAATACCGATAAGACCGGAGTCAAAACGCCGATCGCAGGCGCGCTCTTTCCCGCGGTTCGTATTTGGTATAATCCCGATCTGAAAACGAGAGTGTTCATGGTACCAAGCATAATGGGATTAATACTGATGCTTATCACAACGATTCTAGTTTCGATGGCAATTGTTAAAGAGCGTGAAATCGGAACCCTCGAACAATTGATCGTAACACCTATAAAACCATCTCAGCTGATAATCGGCAAACTTGTACCATTTGTAATTTTAGGTTTTGTTGATGTGCTGATAGTTTTGAACGTAATGGTTTTCTGGTTCGGAATTGGTGTTAGAGGAAGTTTTGTCTTCTTGGTTGCTTCATCTTTCTTGTTTGTGCTTTCAACTTCGGGAATCGGATTATTTATTTCGACGATTTCAAAAACACAACAACAGGCAATGATGGTTGCCCAATTCGGCATTATGCTGCCAATGTTCTATCTCTCTGGCTTTGCTTTCCCGATTGAAAACATGCCGAAGATAATTCAGTACATAACTTATTTTATTCCGCTGCGGTATTATATTACAATTTTACGCGGAGTAATTTTGAAAGGCGCCTCGTTCTTTGAATTGTTACCCGAAACAGGAATGCTGTTGCTCTTCGGCATCTTGATTTTATTTTTGAGCGCCAAAAGATTTAGAAAGAGATTGGTGTAATTTGTTTGATAATTAAAGAATAAAAACCTTAATTACGAAAGCTTTTTAATTGCAAAAAAACATCCGTTACAACGATTTGAAAAATTACCTTTGCCTTTACTTATTTAACTTTTCGTTCTCATTCACACAACAGGTTGAAATAATATTTTTAAATACGCAAACACTTTATCTATCAGAAACCGACCGCAGCCCCGCTGCCTCTTGGATCTGATGCGCCCCAAATTACGTGACTATCGTTGTCAATCATTATCCCCTCGGCTAAACCGAGGATCACAAATTTTTGATTGGCATCTTCAAATTTGTAACCCATCTTCTGAAGATTAACTTTCACGTCGTTCGGAAAAGAATATTTTTCATAAAAGATTTCATCCGGCATCCATTGATGGTGAATTCTTGGAGCCGAGATAGCCTCGGCGATGTTCATGTCAAAATCGATGCAATTCATAATTACCTGCAGTACTGTGGTGATGATTCTTGAACCTCCCGGCGAACCGATAATTATGAACGGTTTATTATCTGTTAATACTATGGTTGGTGTCATCGAGCTAAGAGGTCTCTTGCCCGGTTGTATCGAATTTCCTTCCGTTCCCATTAGACCGAATTGATTCGGGTATGCGGGTTTTTCACTGAAATCAACCATCTCGTTGTTCAACAAAAATCGGGTACCATCACAAACAAGTTTAGCACCGATTGCGACATTAATGTATGTTGTACCACTAACCACATTTCCGTTTTACTCTTAAACCTCGTATAGAATTTT
>CAZQQC010000044.1:0-20009 GCA_964595365.1 uncultured Melioribacter sp. | reverse complement strand
GCATAAATTTTGGCTGTGCATCCGTTCGATTTAAGTTCAAGCGCTTCTTTGAAAGCCGAATTTGCGTCCGTAAAATTAGATTCTTTCAAATGAACAAATCCGATGTACAACTTAAGAATATATTTGAGTTCCAGTTTAGTTTGATCGTTTAATCTTATCGTACTTATTATCTCAACGGCGTTTTTAAACGCTTCGAGAGCACGAACCGGATTGTAAAAAGTAATCTGATATGTTAAAATGATACCTTTCAAAATCAGTTTGAAAAAATTATGCTTATTAATATCACGTTCTATGAAATTAATCGTTAACGTTGAAAAATATTCTTTCTCGCTTTTTAGCTTTGTTGCAGCCCAACGGGAGTAGTTTTCCTTTATCTGTTTGTGAAGCTCACCATGAACCATTCCCTTAAAATGAAGTTTCATATATTCTTCAATCTGCAGCAACAGGGAAGAATCATAAATCCAGAATAGCGGGGCATTTTCGAACGGGATAAATATTTCTTTCAACTCCACCGGCAGATCAAGAGAAAAGAATCTAACGCTCTCCTTGATAATATTTATCGGATCGTTGTCGCTTCTCACAGTAATTTGAAAGTGCTCTTTTGCAAGTTTGTAAAACCCGGGAATGAGCATTTCATTTCCCATCTTTTGGTTGCCATATTTTTCTGTCAAAACTGTCATTACAAATTATTTTATCCGTTCAATGCGATGATGGAAAAGCCAATTTAATTTTTGTTCCTTTGTTTTTTTCACTTTCAATTTCAAATTTGCCGTTCATTAGTTGTGTTAATTTGTATGCTATCGTCAGCCCGAGTCCCGCTCCTTCAAACGGTCGCATGTAGCCTTCAATTTCCTGTGCAAATGGTTTAAGCAGGCGTTTAAGCTGCGAGCTATCTAATCCAATACCAGTATCGCATATAGTAATTTCAACGACACTGCCGTTTGATCTTGTTGCAACCGCAACATCTCCTTTGTTAGTGTATTTGATGGCGTTATCTACCAGCGCCTGAATTATCTTTTCAAATTTGACCCAGTCAACTTCTATTATGCACTCTTCTTCGGCAATATCTGCAACAAAGCGAAGATTTTTTTTGAGCGCCTCGTTCATCATTCTTTGAGAAACGTTTCTAACAACCTGGTTACAATTTAAATCCACTTTTTCAAGTTCTACCTCGCCGGATTCTATTTGCGATACATCGATAATATTTGTAAACAAATTCAGCGCTCTTCCCAGAACCTCTTTCATCGAGTCCATCAATTCTTTGATAGATTCCATATCTCCTGTCTCAACGCTTTCATTTATGATCTCGGAATAACCGAGGATGGCATTAAACGGCGTCCTAATTTCGTGCGACATGTTAGCAAGAAAATCCGATTTCATTTTATTCAGTTGTATTTCTTTGTGATAAGCTTTTTTCAGCTGCTCTCCGTAAATAATTTCATCCGTAATGTCTTTCATGGTTATTATAAAATATGTTCCTGTTTTCCCATGTTCCGGAATTGATGTTATCTTGCATTTGTAATTACGGTTGTCGGAATGTTTATATTCAAATTCGTGAACGGAAACCGACTGCTCGGAATAGATTTGAATCGAATTATAAATTTCAGATGTCAATTGGTTCGGAAGCAAATCATCTATCTTTAACGATGTAAATTTGTGCTTATCCAGATCGAAAATCTTGCAGAAATTGTCGTTTGCATTTTCAAACAAAAAACTGGATCCTATTTTTTCAACTATAAGAAGCAAGTCGCTTATATTTTCAACTATTAATTTCTGCTTCTTTTCAGATCTTTCAATTGTTCTTGTCTGGTTTATAACTTCGGTAAGATTACCCGCAATTAGAATATAGCTTACTGCATTCCGGTCATTATCGAATATCGGGTTAAGATGCAGTTCCCAGAATTCTGCCGGGAACAACCAATGGAAGTTTATTATTCTTTTCCACGGCCTGTTGGTTTCAAGAGAGTTGCTCAACTCTTCCAGATCCGATGAATCAACACAATCCTTCAATATTTCAAGTATGTTTTTCCCGAAAATATTTTCGGTATCTTTTGTTAATACATCCTCGAACGATCTTGAAACGTATGTCACCTTTTTTTTTTCGTCCAGAATCATCAACGGCAGTTTACCCTGGTCTAAAGCATTATGAAGAGATGTTATTTTGTTTTCGAACCTCTTCTGTTGATCCAGCGATTGAATTGATAATACAAAGTACTGTACGTTGTTGATAATAATCCGTTCGATTCTAATGAAATACCCCTTGATAAGGCTCTCGCCATCTAGAGATAAATTAATATCTACCGAAATATTTTTGTATTTGCTTTCGTGAAATCCTTTGACAAGGTATATAAATTCCATATTCGAGTGCATCTGTAAAATATTATCTGCAATATCCAGCTTAAAAGTACTCTTGAACGAATCGTTACAGTAAACAATCTTATATGAAAGGTCAATAATTACAAGTGGACTGCTGTTAGGCAGTTCTGTATAATGCCGGAAATCCGGTTCCGATTCTTTTATCAGTAGCTGCTGATTTTTCAATTCTGCCATTTGCTATATCTTTATGATGTTCAGTTTAGATAATGATAGTTGCTGCCTCTGGTTTTTGTCGTTCGTTTGAAAATTAAATTTCGTTGAAAGAAATGTTTCCAGAAAATTGATAATGCAAGAATTTAAATACTTGAATTCCGGCTGAAGTGACTCGGCATGATTTATAAATGATTCCTGAACCACCGGATGGTTTTCAGACAGTTGATATACATAACCATGAAGTTCCATTAAAGCGACTAAAAAATTATTAAGAGCAGGCAATGTCAGTTTCGGTTCTAATTTAGTTGTATGCTCAGAGACAAAACTTAGAAATTGTAGTTGAACGGAATATTTCTTTCCCTTCGCTTCCATATTCTTTGTTATCTGGTATTCAAGGCTTTGTGATCTTATAAGGTCCATTTCGCATACTTTAATTACAAACCTGATTTCATCTAATTCAAAATCTATAACGGTCTTTTCATTTCCCTTATCTATCAAATTCAGTTTCCATCGATGGTTTGTAAGGAAAACCACGGCAGGTGAAAATGAAATGGAGTCGTTAAGTGAAAATTGGGCATGACGAAAGATACCGGTTTTAGTGCCTTGCTTGCCGGACTTTGCAGGATTTTTGTAATCCGAACTCGCAGAAATATTTACAATTTTTTCTAACATGCCTTTTCCTCCGAATTATTATCGAAGAAAAAAGCGAAATCTTGAACTAATCGGTCTTAATCATTTTACTTTCTTCCGAGTAATTCACGGTTTCCGGGTTTTGCAAATGAATGAGTTCGTTCACAAATTTTTTGATGCGTTCAACGGATTCTCTCAACGTGGCAATATCCTCGCTCAATTTTTTCTTTTCTGCTTCTTTCAATTCATTCTCGATATTGCCGAATGAAAGCAACAGACTGCTTAAAGGATTGTTTATTTTGTGCCCGATTGTACAAGCCATTTCAATTACCGCTTTCGAGTATTCAATGTTTTTAAGTTCGGACTGCAAATTATAAATCCTAATCCCCGATCTGATCCTTGCCAGCAATTCCTGGTTTTCTACTGGCTTCACAAGAAAATCATCAGCTCCAACATCCAATCCCATAATTCTGTCTTTCAACGAAGAGCGTGCCGTAAGAATGATGAAATACATCAGCTTATACTTATCATCGCTTTTAAGAATATTGCAAAGAGCCAATCCGTCCAGCACGGGCATAGTCCAATCAGCTATTATTACTTTCGGTTCAAATGTTTTCAGAACTTCTAATGCATCATGCCCGTTCAATGCCGTAGTAACATCGTAATTATTTCTCAGCAATAATTTCTCGAGAATAAAACGGGTATCTTTTTCATCTTCAACTATGAGAATTTTATCTTTCATTTTTATCAAACACTAATTTGTTAATCTTATCAACTAATTTATTGTAGTCCGCAATCGGCTTTAAAAGGTAATCATCTGCCATGCTTTTCTCAAGAATCGAGCCTCCAAAACCGGTTAAGGGATAAGCTGTAATAAGTAAAATCGGAATTTTCAAATGCCCGTAATTTCTTTTTATGTATTGCGACAACATTATTCCATCAATTCTTCTAGATGAAAGCATAGTATTCCTCAGATTTACATCCAAAATTATTAAATCAATATTTCCAAGATGAAGTTCCTTAAGTATCTCATCCATATTTTCCAGTATTAAGACTTCCGCTCCAAACTTCTTGAAAAAAATTTTGTAGAAGTCCTGCAGGAAAACATCATCTTCAACAATAATTACTTTTTTAAGCATCTTATATAGAATTAAATTTTACAGTTATACTAATTCTTCTGTTAATTGCGCTGTAAGGATTGTTTTTATTCCTCAGCCTCGTATCACTATAACCATGAATTTCATCAATTTGCTTTTCGGGTAAACCGCCAAGCACCAACGCTCTTTTAGCAGCTAATGCTCTTTCAGCGCTTAGTTCAAAATTTGTAAAGCCGGTTCCAATGTTATGAAACTGACGTGAATCTGTGTGTCCCTCAACAATAATTTTATTGGGCAGCTTCGAAATTTCGAAACCAATTTTCTCAATTAATCTTTTTGCGCTCTTTTTTAATTCCGATGTTCCAATTTCGAAAAAAAGGTCATCCGCGCTGTCAACCAATTCTATTCTCAATCCATCTTTTGTCATTTCAATTTCAATTTGTTGGGAAAAGCCAAAAAGATCTGTATCCTTTTTAAGATCGCTAAAAAGTTTCTGCGCCATTTTAGAAAGCTCCTCTTTCTCGGCTTCTTTTCTTTTTCTCTCCTCTTCTTCGGCTTGAAAATTAATAGGTATCGATGATCCTTTTCCGTCAATTATGTTTTTACTTTTAGAGCCGAACCCTATGGGATTTTTAAAATATTCCGATACAGCTCTTTGAATTTGTTCGCTTTGGCTAAGTACCCATAGAACAATAAACAGAGCCATCATTGCCGTTACAAAATCCGCATACGCAACTTTCCATGCGCCGCCGTGGTGACCGCTGCTTTCTTTTTTTATTTTTTTTATTACTGGCGAAGATTCTGTCGAGCTATCCATTACTTTTCCTTTTTTCTTAAAGAGGCTTCGAGTTCCTGAAAAGTAGGTCTTTCATCGGAAAAAATTGTTCTTCGTGCAATCTCGGCTGCTACAAACGGGGGATTGCCTTTCGTGTAAGCAAGAATGTAGGTTTTGATAACCTGCAAATCCTGAACTTCTTCTTCAATTATGTGACCGATGTTTGCAGCAATCGGATTAACAAATCCATACGAAAGAAGAACTCCTAAAAATGTTCCAACTAAAGCTGCTGCAACGTGACGACCGACAGTCTCGGCGCCCTCGCCAATAGACGCCATTGTAACGATGATTCCGAGAACGGCAGCAACAATACCAAGACCCGGCAGCGAGTCGCCCACTCTCACCAGGCTTTCCGAGATCGGCTTATTTTCTTTTTCAAAAGTTTCGATTTCCGAATCCATAAGTTCCTCAAGTTCGTGAGGCGGAACCGAACTTGCCAGCATAACTTTCATTGTGTCGCAAAAAAAATTTCTGCGGTAACTATCATTAATAAATTTTGTGGCCCGTTTCAGTATGTCGCTTTTCTCCGGCGCTTCAATATGTTTTTCGATGGACAGCAATCCTTCGCGTTGTGCAATCAGAAACAGTTCGCTGAATGCTCTCAACATTTGAATGTAATCTTCCTTCGAATTCGGTTTACGCAGAAACGTTTGAGGAATGTAACCGGCAATTTTTTTAAGTAGCGGAAGAGGAGAAGCAATTAATAAACTTCCTACTGCCGCACCACCAATTGTAAGGAACTCGGCAAACTGCAACAGCAAAACAAGATTGCCCCCTGCAATTGTGAAACCACTAACTACAGCAATTATTACAACGATAATTCCGATTATTACGAACATAGTGTGGTCCTGGTTGCACGCATCGATTCAACTTGAGATATATTTTGCAGCAATATTTCACATTTGGCATTTATCTCATCCCACGATTTTGTAAGATCCGCAATTACGATTTCCAATTCTACGCATAGTTCGGTAACATTAGGAAAACCTGCCGTGCCGGCGGAACCTTTCAATTCATGAATGACAAGTTTTAGAAGTTCTCTATTACGAGCATTTATATACTGCCTTATTGAGTCTTTTTTTGTTACAAGAGAATTAACAAAGTATCTCTTCAGTTCCCTGGCGAGTTGTTCTTTTTCGGAAGAAGAATAGTGTGTAAGTTTTTTTGTGCTGACCAAAAAAGATTTGCCCAGAACATCGTCAATTGCTCTAATCATCGATTCCTTCGACAGGGGTTTAGATACAATCTTTTCTGCACCGGCTTCAGTAGCGGCAATAACGTTTTCTTTGTTGGTATGGCCGGTTATTACAATAACAGGAATCTGTTTTACATCTTCTAAAACTTTCAGTACACGTAACATTCTAATGCCGTCAAGATTCGGCATCATGAGGTCGAGAATGATCAATTGAGGTTTATACTCAACCGCTCTTTGTAATCCTTCTAATCCGTCATTGCTTGTGAAAACCTCAATATTGTAATCGGATAGAAATTTCTTAAGGGAATTCCGGATTACATCTGCATCATCAATTACAAGTATTTTCACTTTGTCGTTTTCAACATTCATAACTTTACACTTTTTTAATTTTGTATTTTTCAAAGCTGCCCAAAGGCAACAGTTTGGATTGTGAAGCACGCAATGTATTTTCTTTCACCCTTTCATAAATTTCGCCCCGCAAAATCTGGATGTTCCTTTCTGCTTCAATTCCAATTTTCACCTGGTTTTCGGAAATTGAAATAATTTTTATTGTTATTTCGGAACCCAGCCTGATCTCTTCGTTTATTTTTCTTGTTAAAACAAGCATAGCGTTATTCTGTAAATAAGTTATAGTCTATTTTGTATTCGTCTGAATCTAAAATTTTTTGTACTCCCTTCTTCTCGTCTTGATTAATGTAAACCGGGGCTTTCAGATTGATAGTGATTTTAAGCGGATCAGCATTTAACACAACAATACCAAATGCTTCAGAACTTTCTTCTCGAGGATAATTGTCGTCAATAATACGAACGCCGAACATCGGGAAAGCAATGTCCGGATCATCGACGGAATTCAGCCAATAGAAAAGATTGTCTTCGGGTTTGATAAACAAGTATTTTTTAAGATCTTCAAAACCGAAAAGACCCTGGTTAAAAGTAATCACTTTGTCTTCGGGAAATTCAATCTCTCCGAATCTATACGTTTTTAGTTTCATAACAACTCACTTTAGAATTACTAAATCTACCCTTCTATTTCTTGCTCTATTTTCTGGTGAATCATTCGAAGCTATCGGATGATATTCCGAATAACCTACTATCGAAACTTTATCCGGCTCAATTCCGTCTTCCTTTATTAGATAATACGCGGTTGTCAGTGCGCGGTCTACGGATAAATGCCAGTTCGAAGGATAACGAATTGTATTAATTGGAATGTTATCGGTATGACCTTCGATTAGAATATTATTCGGAATCGATTTAATAACTTCCGACAGCCTGTCAAGAACGGTCTTTGAGTTTGCATTCAAATCAGCCTGACCGGGCGCAAACAAAACTTCGTCCAAAATATGAATGGTTATTCCCTTTTCATTTTCGTCAAGCTGAATCATACTGGAATAATTATACTCTTTAATTAATCTGTTAAGTTGACCGCCAAGAGCTTCTTTGGGACCCAAAACGCTTTTCACCTCGGGCACCGGGGCTTTAACCGTTGTCTCTTTTCCGAAATAATTTCCCAAAGCTTCGGCAACATTTTTGTATTTGGCTGCATCGATTTTTGATATTGCATAAAGAATTATAAAAAATCCCAGCAGCAATGTTATGAGATCAGAGTAAGTAATAAGATATCTGTCCTCATCATTCTTTTCTGGAAAAAGATTTTCTTCGGAGCTCAAGCCGCTAACTTGTCTTGCTGTTCTCTTTGGGGAAGCATTCCTACCAGTCTTGCTTTCATTATTGAAGGAATCTCCCCGCTCTGTAATGTGAGCACTGCTTCCAAAGAAATCTCCATCATGTTTTTCTCCTCTAAATGACATCTCTTTAACCTATCGCCAATTGGTAACCAAAGTAAATTTGCGCTGAATACTCCCCATAACGTTGCAATAAATGCAGTTGCAATGCTCTGAATCAAAACATTGGGATCAGTACCGGCGTTTGCCAGAGTAACAATTAAACCCATAACGGTTCCAATAATACCCATCGTTGGAGCGTAACCCCCCATTTTAGTAAAGATTTGAATATTGGAAAAATGTCTTTCCTGCATCGCTTTCAACTCAAGTTGTGCAAAAACCTGTAAAGATTCGGAATCCGTTCCATCAAGAACAAACTTTGTCATTTTACGCGGAAACAGGTATTCAAATTTTCTTAAATCTCTTTCGATAGAAAGTAATCCTTCTTTCCTTGCCTTTATCGAAAGCTCGACGAAAGTATTAATGAGTTTTTCGATGTTGTATGTTCTTGGAACATAAGCCAATTTCACCAGTCCGATTATGTTAAAAAACTTATCTATTCCAAAGCCGATGATAACCGCAGCAAAAGTGCCGCCGAAAACAATAACTAAAGAAGAAAGTATAAACAACGCACGTAAAGATCCTCCTTCAATAATAAAGGATCCGAAAATGGAGAATACGCCAACAATTAACCCGAATGTTGTACCAAATTTTTTAATCATAAATAATCGATAAGAGATTTGGGAAAAACATTTGCCAGTAATTTATAAGACACCTGCAGAAGGTAATCTTGCTGCTGTAAATCCACTACCAGCTTTGCTGTATCTATTCCTTGTAGCTTTGCAAGCATATCCTGATAGTTGTTCGACTGATTTTGTAGCAGATCGCGAATACTCTGCATGCGATTTATTTTTGCACCACCTTCCGACTGGACATTTAGCATTGCATTATAAGCACTATTCAGATCTTGCAACTGCACTTGTGTCGGGGCATTACCTGCAACGAGCGAATCAATAATATTGTTTACGGCTGTAAAAATTCCGGTATCGGATATTTTTGTACCGGGAATGTTTATCGTTTCGGTAACGTTATCCGAAAGTCTAAGCTTAACTTCTCCGGAATGGTCGGTCGCCGAAACAACTGCTTTCCCATTTGAGTCGATCGATACAGGATCGCCGGAATAATTTGTTCCGCCGAACAAATACATATTGTTATATTTTGTATTTACGTTGTTTACTATTGCCGAAAGAGAATCTTTGATTGACTGAGCGATCGATCCATAATTCGAAGTGTTCAATGCATTAACCGCACTATTTGCCTGTCCAATTATAGTTTGGAGTGCGTTAGTAACCTGATCAAGTGAATTAAGCGAAGCTTGCATAAAGTTAGTTGCGCTCTCGGCATTTTTGATGTAAGAAGCTGTTTTATCATTTTGCGAATTCAGCCGAATAGAATCCAGAGCCCCGGCTACATCATCGGAGATATTCAATATTTTACTATTTGTAGCAAGCTGCGATTGTATCTTCGTTTCCTTCTGCAAAATTTTATTGCGGCTGAAAAGATACTGCTCGGTCATCATTCCTTCGGTAACTCTCATAAGATTACTCCGTTAAAACATACCCAGTAAAGTTTGTATCATGCTATCCGCAATTTTGACCATTCTCGCTGCGGCTTCGTAAGATCTCTGATATTTTATAACGTTTGTCATTTCCTCGTCAATAGATACGCCAGAATAAGATTTTTTTTGTGTTTGAAGATTTAGCATAATGGCATTGCCGGATTGCGATATATTGTCACTTTGATTTTTATCCAGTCCAATACTGTTAAGTATCGAAGAATAACCATCACTTAAAGAAAGGTTATTCAATTCCGGAAATTTTGTATTCACCAATTCTGCAATCTTGTTAGAAATATTGCTGTTGCCGTCAGCGCCCTGAATATCCGAAGCAGCAATGTTTCCGGGATTGGCAAGAACAGAAGAATTAATTCTAATTTCCCCGTCGACAATTGCATTCACTACGCCGCCCGAAGAACCGACTTCTCCAAAAAACGGAATTCCATTTGTAGAAGCTCCGGTAGTTGATTGCGTGTATCCTTGCATGTGAAGTTCATTCACACTGGATACAAAAGTGTTAGCCAGATTTTCCAGGCTTTTCAGGTAAGCAGGGATCTTGTTCGAATAAAGGTCTGAAAGAGCATTGAACTTGCCCGAGTTAATTACTGCAACGGAGTTTGTATCATTCTCGGATACAAGGCGGAGCTGACCGTTGACGTTTTTCAGCTGGAATTGATTGTAACCCGTCTGGTCTGCGCCGTAAGAACCGCCAACATTTACCTGCACCGCACCGGAATCATTTTTTTGAACCGAGACATTAACAAGCTGGCTTAACTGATCTATCAAAGAATCTCTCTGGTCTTCAAGTTCGCTTGCTCTAACTCCACGCGCTTTAGCATCGTAAGCCTGTAAATTCAAATCATGAATCTGTTTCAAGTAGCCATTAATTTGATCAACAGTAGAATTTGCCTGCTGCTGTATTGAATATTGTATATCTGTAAGACCATCTACAGTCTGTTTAAATCTTTGACTTAAGTTTTGTGCTTTTTGTATTACGTTCAATCTTAACTGCGTTGAAGTAGGATTGGCTGATAATTCATTCCACGAATTAAAAAAGTCGGTAATGCCGGCAGCAATGCCTGTGCTGGAAGGCTCTCCGTTAAGCGCTTCGATCTGCTGCAATATTTCACTTCTCTTATCAGCATCGGAAAGCGTTGACTGGTATTTTCTTATTTGAGTATCCAGAATATCCAGGCGGACCCGCTGCACATCCTGCACTTTAACACCGGTGCCCTGACCGTTAACATTTAATTCCGAGGCTAAAACTACTCTTTGACGAGTATAGTCCGTATTTCCTGCGTTAGAAATATTGTTTGATGCAACTTCTATCGCCTCTTGATATGTGCTCATTGTACGGACAGATATGTCAAACAAACCACCGATACCCATATTATACTCTTTTGTTTACCAGTACATGCTTATTTGAACCGGCAGCTATTAGTAAAGTTTCTTTTATAAGACCCCGTGAAAATTCAATAATATATTTCAGCTGTAAGTTCAGGTTTTTAATTAATTGTACTTTTTCTTTTAATATTTTTCTTAACTGTAACAGTTCGCGTAATTCTTTCCCGAAAAAATTTTTCCCTTTGTTCAACACTTTTTCCAAAGAATAATCATGGTTCTCAAGATTGAACTGCCGGTTTATTTCTTTAACGGCTTCAATACGATTGTTCTCTTCGACCTCTATCTTTCTAATCACCATTTGTTCGTTGCTTACGGCTTTTTCGAGAGCCGTGTAGTCGTTTTTTGTTATAGCCTGTTTTTGCGCATTAAGAGTCTCGATAAGTAAATCAAGATTCTCTGCTTGCGCTCTCATCGAGTTAATTAAGTTCATGGTGCTCATTGTCCGCTCTCTTTAAAATGATCCAAATAAGTAAGTACCTTATTGATATAATTTTTAGTTTCATCAAAAGGTGGAACACCGTTGAATTTTTCAACGTTTTGGGGCCCTGCATTATACGCCGCCAATGCGAGTTTTAAATCACCACTATATTGTCGAAGCATCCGGGCAAAATATTTAGTACCCCCGAAGATGTTTTCTCTAGGATTAAACACGTCATTGACACCCAAATCCGTTACGGTGGAATCCATCAATTGCATCAATCCTTTTGCATTTGCGCTCGAAACCGCTTTATTGTTAGCTGCCGATTCGGTAAGAATTATAGACTTGATAATGTTTTTATCCACGCCAAATTCGTTTGCTGCATCATCAATATGTCTTTCATATTTATTCAATCTGTCAATTGCGGTTTTGTTTGGTTGAAATTTTGTTGCATCTGCCGGCATTGCATTAAGGTAACCTTTAATAGAATCAAGCCCGGTAGAAATCTTACTTTGCATTTCGGAACTCATTTCTTCGCCGGTAATTTTTTTGTACAGAAGTTTTGCTATTCCAAGACTATGTGACTCGGACATTTCGGAAGCGATCTTTTGTTCAAATATCGATTCGAACATGTCTCCGCCATATCCGTTATCACCGCCGAACATTCCGTTTGTAGTTTGATTCATACTTTTCAGCATCATCGAAGTCAGCAAACTTTCAAACTGTTTAGCTGCCGATGCAATTTTATCTTTCCGTTTTTGGTCGAAGCGCGATTCTATTTCGATCGGCTTCGATATTTGCCTGTCGCTATCTATTCTTAATGTTAAGTCTTTCATATTACATTACCGGTGTTACGCAAGGTCCGGCTTAACAAACGAATTTTTTTATTTTAGAAAAAATTCGTTTTACAGTCATATTTTTTTCATTGTAGGTCAAACCTTGCGTAAAGTGAGTTACATTATTATTAGTTCAGCCATCAAAGCCCCGGCTTCTTTAAGAGCCTGAAAGATTGAAATTATATCCCGGGGAGAAACTTTTAACGAGTTTAGCGCCGCAGCAACTTCTTGAACATTGCTTGCCCCCTGAATTGCAACCGTCTTTGTAGAATCCTGATCTACATACGGTATAACATTGTTGAACAAAGTTGTTTTACCCTGAGAAAAAGGAGCCGGCTGCGAAATGATAGGGTAAGAACGAATAGTAATATTCAAATTTCCTTGAGTAATTGTAACCGGCTGAATCTTTACGCCCTGACCTGAAATCACAGTTCCTGTACGTTCATTGAGAACTACCCTGGCTATTTCATCAACCACTACATTTACGTTTTCCACTTCAGAAAGGAAGCTCATCATATTTTTCTGCCGATCTGCCGGAACATTTATTTTTACTTCTGCTGCATCTTTCGCCTGTGCAATTTCACTTCCGAACTTTGTGTTAAGCGCAGTTGCAACATTTTGAGAAGTAGTGATGTCCGGTTCCTTCAAGTAAACAGAAACACTGTTCGGATTAACCTGCGGTGCAGCAAGGGATTCTTTCAAATTGCCTCCGCGAGGAACTCTTCCTGCAAGCGTGTGGTTCTTAGAAATTCTATTGCCGCTGAAAGTACTTATGTCGTATCCTCCTCCAACCGAAATAGGACCCTGCGCAAATCCGTAAACTTCTCCGTTGATTCCGGATAGTGGCGTCATCAAAAGTGTTCCGCCTAGCAGACTTGTAGCGTCTCCAAGCGACGATACGATTACATCAAATTCTGCTCCGCCTTTGAGATTGCCGTTGAGAGTTGCAGTTACTATTACTGCCGCTGCGTTTCTGGTTCTCAAATCTGTTTGCGGAATGGTTATACCGAATTTTTTCAACATGCTTGAAACGGACTGTATTGTGAAGGCGGAACGGTAACTATCGCCGGTTCCAGCCAGACCCACAACCAAACCGTAACCAATAATTTGTTCCGAACTTTTACCGCTTATATATCCTATATCTTTTATTCGCTGAGAGAAAACCGGATTGCAGACGAATAGAAAGATCATTACACCTAAAAAAAATTTTGCTTTCATATTTAATCCTAGAAAAGCCAATGTAAAAATTTTGTAATCCAGCCCGGTTTCTGGGCATTATTTATAATTCCATTTCCTTCAAAAGAAATTTCCGCATGCGAAATGTTATATGAATAAACCGAATTGTCGGTATTGATATCAGACGGTCTAACAATTCCTTTTATTCTAATTATCTGATCTTCTCCGTTAATCGTAATTTTTTTACTGCCGCTTATAATCATATTTCCGTTTGATAGAACAGTATCTACGGTTGCACTAATTTTTGTACTTATGTTGCCCGTAGTTTTTGTCGACCCGCTTCCTTGAAAATTATTATCCGTTCCCAGCGTAAGCTGATTATTCGGTAAAGTTGATTTCCCAACCGAACCCGACGCACTGACGCCTATATCGCTTTTTCTACCGGCAGATGTTTCGGAATTGTTTGACGCAGTTGTAGACTCGACAACTAGTATGGTAACCACATCCCCCTGTTGGGCTGCTTTATTATCCGAGAACAACGAATTCTGAAAATTCTTTCTCATGTTCTGGGCGAAAGCCGTTGAGACAAAAAATAGAATTAGAGCTGTCAAAAACATGCGTTTCATTTATTCCACCAATGATAGATTGTACTTATCAATTACTTTAGCTTTAAATATTTGATCCCTGCATTGCACGCTAATTATTTGATCGACCGAACCATCCTGACGCGCAATTCCTTCGATCGAAATGTCTACCCCGTTCCTGCCGGTATGAATTATAACTTTTTCTCCATGATTGATAACCGGAACCGGTTCTATCATGTTTTGAAGCAGAACGGACTTTTCGTTAATAATAATTTTACTTCTGTAATTCTTCATCACTTTTTCATCGGCAGGCTGCCCTTCCAATCTGGAAACGTTCATCAATTCTTTGTTAAACATATATGGCAATAAATTCTCATCCTTGCCGATGGTCTGTTTTGAAACCAGAACTTTTCTGTAGAGTTTAACCCGAAGTGTAACGACCGAATGTGCCGCATTATTTTTCGAATCGAAAATCTTTACAGGAACGTAAGCATAATTCCTTGCAATACGAAAATTTCTGTCTGTATCAATTTCCAAACGTGCATTTCGCGGAACACGAAGTATTTCATAGTCGTATTTTTCATACGAGCTCAGTCTTTCATCCAGATAGAATTTCAACTGTAAATTGAATGACTTTCCGTTTCCTAAAACAAATCCAAGTAATATTATCATTAAGATTTTCATTTCAAGATTACGTTCTCTTTAAATTATTGGCTATCGTCATCATGTTTTCAACAGTTTGTACGGTTTTAGAATTAATTTCATAAGCACGCTGAGCTGCAATCATTGCAATCATCTCTTCAACAATATCTACGTTTGAAGCTTCCAGATAACCCTGGCGAATATCTCCAAACCCTCTTGTACCCGGGGTACCAACTATCGGTTGCCCCGATGCCGGAGACTCGGCATAAAGATTATCTCCCAGAGCAATCAAACCGCCGTTGTTAATAAATCGTGCAAGCTCAATATTTCCAAGCTGAACTGTGTCGCCGTTACTTTGTTGTGCGGTTACTGTTCCGTCCTGTCCTATTGCAATACTTGCAACGTCGCCTGTCAAAGTGAAACCCGGTTCCAGTTCATTTCCGCCAGCTGTAACAATTTTTCCATTTGCATTCAGTTTGAAGGAGCCGTCGCGCGTGTAAACTATTGTTCCGTCGGCTCTTCGAACCTGGAAGAAGCCTTCTCCCTGCACAGCAAAATCAAGCTTATTATTAGTAGGAGTAATATCGCCCTGTACAAAAATCTTTGTCGATGCCGCCGGTTTTACTCCGTTACCAATTTGGATTTTTAATGTGGATGTTTCTTCTATTGCAGGTATCGATGAAGTTAGCGGATTAATTTGAACTTCCTGATACATCAGATCCTGAAACTCAGCTTTGTTTTTCTTAAAGCTGGTTGTATTGATGTTGGCAATATTGTTTGAAATAACTTCAATATTAATTTGCTGTGCGTACATGCCGGAAGCAGCGGTTCTTAATGCTCGTGTTGACATTTATGACTCCTCTATATTTTTCCTATTTCATTTGCGTTACCTAACGACGCATCGAGAGTTGAAATTATTTTTTGAGCTGTTTCAAATCCTTTATTTAACGAAATCATCGCTTCCATTTCGACAATCGGATTTGTGTTGGACTCTTCCAGGTATCCCTGTGAAATTGAGAATGTTCCGTCTTGAACTTCCAGCAGCCGCTGATCTCCGGGCAGAAAGCTTGAACCGTCGGTACGTAAAAGCTCATCTGGGTTAGGTACGGTAGCAATAAAAAGTTTTCCTACTATTCTATTGCCGATTTTAACCTCACCGGTTTTGTTAATCAAAATCGTCGAGTCCTTCGAAATCAAACTTTCCTCGAGTGAAATGCTGCCGTTTTTACCAATAATTTTTCTGCCATTCGTATCAACAAGAAATCCATTTTTGCTCATTTTGAATTTGCCGTTGCGCGTCAGCTCGATGTTGCCGTTGTCACTCTTAACAACAAAAAATCCAGTACCGTAAATTGCAAGGTCCAGAGCGTTAGATGTTTGAATAATATCACCCTGTTGCATGCTTGTAACTTTTTTAATCACAACTTTACCAGCCTGGTCAATCATTTCCGAAAACGGAATTTCGCGTTTATATCCTGTAGAATTCAGATTAGCAAGGTTGTTGGCTATAACGTCGATATTTTTTATGCGCTGGTTCAAGCTTCTGCCGGCAGCATATATTCCCTTAATCACAAAACCTCCTGCATTTTTTTTACTTCAAGAGATCGCAAGCGCGTTGCAAGGTGTAACTCTCCTTTGGAAAGATTCATTCTACGTGCAATTTTGTTCAATTGAATATCCGGTTCATTAAATATTGCCGGGTTGCTTTTGAGAATTTTTCGGGCTTTCATTTGTTTGTTACTGCCTTTCGAGCTGCCTATTCTTTCTCCTCTCATTTTTTCGATTTTTTCTTTCAATAAACGTAACGACCTGCGATTCACCTTTATAATAACCCGTCTCAGAAAAATAAAAAGTATAACTGCAAATGATGCGGAAGCAAACAGCTTATACTCAAGCGGTAAGTTTGAAAACAAAACGTGATCTGCACTGTTGCCGGATAATTGAAGCCCGGGCATTTCGACGGTTGTGTTCAACTGTTTTTCTGCCTCAGTGGTTGGATTTTCAATAACCAGCGATTGTTTCTTGCTCGCTTTGTCGATTTGCTTTTGAACAAGAGCGTGAATATCAATCGAATCGCCTGCGGATGTAGGTAAAGTATCCGCCGACTGACTCTTTGCAGTGAGGTAAAAAGAAAAAATTAGTCCAACCAACAATAATTTTTTCATAACAAAAGTTTTCTTTTTAATGGAAAAACCAGATGAATAATTGTGCCCTTCAACGGAAGCAAATTAAATTCCGCCGATCCTTCGTTCTTCTTCATCAATTCATTAATCAATCTTACGGTAACGTTCGATTTATATTCGCTCTCGTTGGAAATTTCTGCAATTTGTTCTGTTGTAAATACGGAAAGGACAACTTTTTCTTTGATGTATTTTGTTTGAATTATAAATGCGCCGCCTTTTCTGGATGTTGACTTGAGCAGCGAAAAGATACCTGTTAGGAGCTGTTTAATCTCATTCGTATCCGAAAGAATCGTCGGTATATTTTCTTCAAGATCCAGTTCGCACTCCAGACCCAGATTCTGCAATGTAGTGTTAATGATATTTTTAAACTCTTTAACTATTTTATTTAAATCACATACCTGTGCATTTTGATTTTTCGGTTTGTTCAAACTGGAAAATTTTGCCAGACGGCTGGTTAGATCCGTTACTTTTGTAATTTGATTTTTGATCTTGCCCGTTGTCTGGTTGTCAACCATAGAATTTTCGCTTTCCAGTAAATCCGTAAGAGAAAGAATTACCTGCAGGGGCTCTCCAATTTCTTCTAAAATCCCTTCCGCAATATTTCCGATAGCATAAATATCCGAATCATTTTTTAGTTTGGATTGATAGACCTGAAGTTCTTGATAAAGTTTGTTCATATAATCTTTTTGTTTCAGCTTCATGATTACCGGTACAACTATTCCCAAAATTATTTGCACCGATTTGTTTTCCAGCGAAACTTCAGAAACTTTTGTAATAGGAGTATAAAGCGAAAGAATTCCATGTTTCAATCCCGAATCAAAAATTGGAAATATAAGCATGTTGATTTTTGAACCGCTGACCGTGTAAGTATTCAAATCGGGAACGATCGTCGGTTTTTTCGATTCAAAGATCCAATCGAGAATTCCATCGCGATGAATTTTGTTAACTACATTAACGTGCTGTGCAGCGGCTTTTTGATTTAAAGGAATAAGATGGCGGCTGGAATCGCTGAATAAAAACAACTCTATTTCTTTTGCCTGAAGAATTCTTTTCACAAATGCTACTGTCAACGCATGAATCTGATCTGTGCTTTTTGCTTCTTCAACTTTTTTTTGAAACGACCATAAATTCTGAACGAAGAACGAGTACTTCTCCAGCAGATTATTATTGTTCTGATGATTTTCAAAACTGATTAATCTGAGTTCACCGCTCGCATCGGAACTTTTTGCGAAGTACTGAAGCGATTTATGAAACGATTCGAATAACTGCGTTTTTTCTTTTATTAGTCTCATACCAAATATTTTAGTGATTCCAATTGAATCAACAACGGTTCGCGATAACTATCTATGAAATGACCAAGCTCTGCTAAATCTTTAACATGAAGCGTTGAAAATACTATGTTATCGAGCTTCAAAGATTTTTCATAATCCAGGTCGCCTATCTTCAGCATCTGCGTCATATAATCTGCAAGATGAACAATTGAAGAAAGGGTTGGCGTAAAAGTGTTGAAAACCGGTGCATGATGATAACGTACGGTTTCGGTAATAATATCGGGAATGTTCCAGTTTCTCAGCAAAGTTTCGGTAATTTCCCCGTGTGTCATTCCCAGCACCTGTTTTTCGGCTTCCGAAAAATCGATGCCCTCCAGAACCAGCTCGTACACATTAACAAAATCGGAATGCATGAATTTGTGAACAATCGGTATGCCGATATCATGAAGAAGTCCGGCAACAAATACCTCATTGCTTTTTTCCAAAGCGAAATCATTAGCCAATTTTTTTGAGATAGTAGCTGTTATGTAAGAGTGCAGCCAAAAATTTTTTTGATCTAAATACTTATCGGTTTTATTCTTTGTCGTTTCCATCAATGTTAATGCAGAAACGATATTACGGATTTCGTTGAAACCCAATATCATTATTGCAAACTCGATTGAAGAGACCCGTTTGGACAGACCGTAGAACGGGGAATTTGCAATGGTCAAAATTTTCAACACAATGCTCTGATCTTTTGAAATTGCCTTTGCCAAAGAGTGGGGACTTGCATTCAAATCATTCAGCAATAGAAGAACCTCTTGCAAGATTTTCGGTATTGGCGCTAATGTGTTAACTTTTTTGAGAATCAGTTCTGTTCTGTAATTGTTCTTATTGGTATCTGCTGCTATTGTTGTCATAGTTTTTCACTCAATTGGTTTTTCTATTAATGATTCCATATGACCTCTAAAAAGAGGTTCATAACTTGCAATAAAGCCGTCGAGATAATCCATATTGCCAAAACCCAGTATCTCGATAATGTTTTCATCAAAAGCATAGCCGTCGTCCCAAGCAAAGGTTCCGATGCCTAAACGCTGGGTCATGTAATCTGCCAGATGAATCAATGAAGCAATAACTTTCCCTTTATCTGAATGCGAAGGGTTATGATGATTTGAAACGGCTTCTGTAATGTAGAACGGGAAATTCCATTTCTCTAAAAGGTACTCTGCAATTTCTTGATGCGTAAAATCTAAAACCATTTTTTCTGCATTCAAGTACGATAATTGTTGTTCGCGAACCAGTTTTACAACGTTGTTGAAATCGTAATTCATGTAACGTTGTAACACAACTAAACCTAAATCATGCAACAGTGCCGCAGTAAATACTTCTCCCGATTTGGGATATCTCAAATCATCCGCAATTCTCTTAGCCGCGGTTGCTGTTAAAAGCGAATGCATCCAATAAGCATCGTGATTCCAATTTGTGCTGCTTCTGCTTTTAAATGAATCTACTAACGACAGCGCCACAAGAACGTTTCTCATGTGCTCGAAACCAATTATCACAATCGCAAATTCCACCGTTGCTACCCTTCGCGGCAAACCGTATAAAGGTGAATTTGCAATAGCCAGAATTTTTGTTACTATTGCCTGATCGCGGGAAATTACTTTGCACAGATCGGCTGCGCTGGTTCTGTCATTATCGAGAAGGCTGGATACTTCAGTAATTACTTGTGGTACAGAAGGCAAAGTGCCAATGTTTGAAAGTTGCCTTCTAATTCGTTCTCTGGATTCCCGGGTTTTTACTTCATGCATTATATTTCAACAATTTTTGTTTTAGATTATTTAGTATTCTCGAATGTATTTGCGAGACTCTTGAAACCGTGATGTTTAAAACT
>CAZQQC010000043.1:4408-20302 GCA_964595365.1 uncultured Melioribacter sp. | reverse complement strand
TTTTCCCGAATTTTTCAATTCTGAAAATGCAGCCGCAGTTTCATCCGCATTCATAAATGGATCGGTTCGATGAATCAGAAGCAGATCAATTTTATCGGTGTTGAAATTTTTCAATGACTTGTTTACCGAACCAATAATATGATTTCTGCTTGTGTCGTAATATTTTATTGAATGATCGGGATGTTTGCCGGTTACTGGTTTAATTCCGCACTTGGTTACAATTTTAATTTTGTTTCGCATGGAAGAATTTTCTTTGAGAACGTTTCCAAATAGCGCTTCGCATTCATAATCACCATAAATATCTGCATGATCAAATGTGTCGATGCCGGAATCGAGCGACCGGTTTACAAAATCGGAAAGCCGGGTAGTGGAATAATTCCATTCGCGACAACGCCAAAGACCGAGTGCAATTCTTGATAACTTTAATGTCATTTTTACCTCTTAATCGTTTGGAGAAATTTATTTGACGATATGCAATATAGTATTTAGATTGAATTAGTATTAAGAACGGAGTATATAAAATGAAAACTCAAATTAAATTAATTTTGATTCTTTTCGTTCTTCAGGCTACGCTCTACGTTCTACACTCACAAACCCTCCGCCCTATCCGCGACAATGTTGGGTTTAGCTGGAATGCCGGAGAAATGAACGGGTTCATGAATTATCTCTCGAAGAATGCAGGCACACAAAATTTTTCATCAAAAAATTTGATTGCCGGAATTTCAGTTCATGACGATTATCTCTATGCAGGCAAAGTCTACTTTCCGTTGTACAAACTTATCAAGACAAAAGAAGTTGTAATTTTCGGCGTGACGCACGGAACAGTAAAAAAAGAAATGGGGAATCTTTCCAGCGTTCTGATTCTTGATGACTTCGATAAATGGCAGGGTCCCTACAATGATGTTGCGATTTCTCCGCTGCGGGAGTTTATCAAGTTGAAACTGCCAAAAGAAGATTTTATTGTTAGCAACAAAGCGCACACCATCGAGCATTCGATTGAAGCTTTGATTCCATTTCTGCAGTATTACAACCGCGATATTAAAATTACACCAATAATGGTAACACAAATGTCGTTCGGGAAAATGGATTCGATAAGCGTAACGCTTTCAAAAATAATAACCGAGTATATTCGCAAGAACAAACTCGAACCCGGCAAAGATATTTTCTTTTTAATCTCTAACGATGCAGATCATTACGGGGAAGACTTCTCCAATTCTCCCTACGGCATAGATAGCAAAGCGCATAAGCTTGCAACCGATAATGATCGCAGAATTCTTCATACTTTTTTAAATGGAATGATCAGCATGTCTTCTATTGAAAATCTTACAAAAGAAATTTGGCCGGGCAGCGATAAAGAAAAAGTAATTCCTTTGTGGTGTGGAAGATATCCGATTGTATTCGGCCTCCTAACTATTTCAAAAGTTGTTGAACTAATGAAAGCCGGATCATTGCATGCAAAACTGTTCAAATACTCCGACACGTTTACCGAGAAAGTTTTACCAGTAAAAAATACAAGCATGGGAATTACCGCAGTCTTTTCTTACAAACATTGGTGCGGCTGGTTCACGAATGGAATTTATCTGAAATGATTTGGGTGAAACGTGAGATGTAATGCGTGAAAAGTGAGGTGTAATGTATGAAAGGTGAAACGTGAAAGGTGAGGTGTAATACATGAAAAGTGAAACGTGAAACGGAAAATCCGTGGTTTAAAATTCCTGCGGAAGATTATGAAAAGCACATATCGCACCCAATGTGTTTCAGTTTCAGACGTTGAAAAGAATCTTTGCGGATGTCATAAACGAACTTTCTCCAAAATCAATTACTGTTGTTGGATGCACAACCGGCAGCGGATTTGAGCATTCGATCGAAAACAACATAGAACAAATTGACTCGATATCAATTCGGAATACATCGCGCTCTGCAGAAAACGATATTTAAAGAGCTACCGCACTGAAAATTTAGAATGCTAAAATCAAATTGAAAAGGAAACGGTTTATGACAGTTCCTCTATTTTGGGGGAAGGGTATCATAGACCCTTCCTTTAAGATTGTTCATCAACATTAACCGGTTGTTTCTTTCTACCTTTCATAAAATAAGCAACAAGCAGTGCTATGATTGCAAATCCGCCTGCGAAATAAACCCAATTCCATTTTGATGCAGGTGCAACTTTTTCTTTCCACGTTGAGATTCGTTTTTCAATTGTATCTTTATTTGCAGTACTCATCATGTTGTTCTCGATAAGTATCGGTATCCATGTCGGTTCAACGGTCCTGAAGTAAACGCTGTCTGTAAACATGTAAAATGTTTTTTTGGCTTGTGTAGAACCTTTAACCGGAAGATTTTTAACTTCATCGTCTATAAATGACAATACGCTGTTTACAAACTGTCCGCCGTTTCTGAAAGGTAAAACAGGAAGTTGCTTCTCCCGGAACAGACGGTTGACCTGCCCCCACATCTCATCATTTATTCTCGAATTCCAGTCTGCGAACATGTTATCTATGTTTGCAATCTCTGTGGCTTTCTCTTTTTTGTTCAGGTAAACTTCTGCCAGTTTTGGTCCTATCTGCCGCCAAACTTTGTTGAAGCCCGAATATTGTTTTTTCATGTTTGAGAGGTCTTCGGGGGTTGTCTGTGTAACTTTTATGAACTGAACATTATCGCTTATTGTTCGTTCTATATTATAGAATAAATTTCCGCTATCGACTCTGTTAAATATTGCCTGTTTTTCCGTTTCGTTAAGCGTGCCCGGAGTTTTTACAAATTCAGCAAGCAGGCTGTCAACTATTCCGCGGACAAGTTCATCGCGCCGTGCAATGTTAGACTTCAATTGTGCAACCAGATTTTGTAGAGAAGCGATTGTTTGTGCATCTTTTGTTGATTTCAATTGTAGCTGTTTAATTTGTGAAATCAATCCTTCGTTCTGCTGGCTCAATTCCGAAACCTTATCCTGAAGAGTACCAACCTGTGTTTTCAATTCGACTATTTGTGTAAAGTCGCCCTTGCGTACTTCGAGCGCCCGTTCAATTTTTGCAAATGAAGATTCAAAAGTTTCCGGATACAAACTTTTGTCGAGCAATAGCCGGTCGGCTGTAAAATCGTTTTTTAATTTTGCTATGTTCTCCCCTATCACGTTGCATTCGTCAATTGATGCAGCGTTTTTTATCGCATCTTCTAATTGTTTGTAGTGTGTTTTAAAATTTTGAGTTTTCTCGTAATCCGATTGGGCAAAAGAAATTTGGCATAAAACAAAGGTTGTAAAAATAAAAGTTAGAATAAAAAGCCTGTTCATCTTCATGTCGGTTACCTCACAATACCTTTGTTGTTCAATAAATATTTGGTTGAACCGTCAATTAGTTCGATACCGGGCGATTTTTGATTAAACGCCGGTGCAGATAATGCTTTTTCCGAAATTTGAATTTTCTTTTCAAGACTTAAACCGCCTTCCTCAAATTCGAAAACGTAAACATTTTTGAAATTAACGCCTGTCACAAAATAGAAACCATTTTTATCGCGGATCATTCTTATTTCTTTGCCGGCAAAGTTTGTGGAATCGGCAAATTCTTCCCAGAAAAGTTTTTTAACTTTTAATGTGAACGAATATCTCTGTTCCTCAACATAACCTTTATTGTCAACTTTTAGAACCGTTTCTATTGGCCAGCCGAAATCTCCGGGTCTTAAGTTTAGCGATGAACATGCGGTAAGCAGAAGCAATAAAAAAAACGGAAGAAACCTTCTCACCATCTTCATTTATAATCCTCCAAATTTTCCCTGTTGAAACATAATGATTTCAATTCTCATTTGTAAGTGAAGTAATAGGAAATTAGAGAGCATTTAAGAAGCCTTGATACTAAAGGCATCTTTGCTGCGTTTGTTAAGACAAAAACTTTACATGTTGGAAACTTAACCCTCTTTATCTATATTTATTTGTCCAACAATTTTTAAGAAAGGAGTCTCAAATGAAATTAAGAATTGTAACAACCCCGTTTGTTATGATGATTCTTTTCATCTTCTCATCTGTATTTGCTCAACAAGGAGATCAAGCAGAAATGATGAAGAAGTGGCAGGAGTATATGACTCCGGGGCCTATTCATCAATCATTTGCAAAAATGACAGGCAATTGGAATGCTGTTGTAACCATGTACAGCCCATCCGGCAATGAATCCAAATCCGATGGTACGGCAAACTATGAAATGATTCTCGGCGGCAGATATTTAAAATCTACTTTCAAAGGCAACATGATGGGAATGCCGATGGAAGGAATGGGGCTTGACGGATACGACAATGCCGCAAAAGAGTATAATTCCGTTTGGATTGATAATTTCGGTACCGGTATTTTGTTTCTGAAAGGGAAAATGGATGAAGCCACTAAAACCATCGTGTATACCGGCACTATGGTAGATCCTACGACGGGAAAAAATCAAGTGACGAAAACTACAATGAGATGTATTGACGATGACCATACTGTAATGGAAATGTTCATGGTAGAAGGTGGTAAAGAAATCAAAAATATGCACGTTGAATATTCACGGGCGAAATAACGTGAAAGAGTTTACATAGAAAGTCCGGAGTGCGAACCGCATTCCGGCTTTTTTATTTGATAGAAGTTATTTCCTCTTAAGAAATCCGTATTTCTTCAAATGCTGATATGCCATGAATCCAGCCGCACCTGCTTGAACAGCTCCAAGAATGTATTTTAATTCTTTCATGCTTTGCGATTCAACATACAGTTGATGAAGAGGATTAAGAATGCTCAATTTGAAATTTGTTTTGATAGGATCTTCGCTTGTCATTTTGCCCAGCAACAATCGCGTTCTCAGCAAAATCGATGTTGAATCGGGCGGAAAGTTTGGCGGAACCGCTATAAAAATTCTTTTATCGAAAGTGAAAAGGGAATTTATTTTGTTATCGACTTCAAGTATCGACCCCGCATTCGATACCGCAATGGATGTATCGGGTTTTTGCGCGTTGCTTTGATTTTGGGCATAAACACTGCTGCATAAGAATAACGGGAAAAAAACAGAAAGACTATAGACGCGTATCTTCATCATCAAAATCTTCGTCATCAAAAGATTCATCATCAAGGTTAGGCTCTTCATCGATCTCTTCCGGTTCTTTCTCCTCATCAAATCCCTCTTCGTCATCTTCATTTTTAGATGCCGGTTCAAAATAGTTCGTTTCGGCATGATAGATGTCGCGGGAAGAATAATTATCATCCATTCTGTCCATAACTTTTCCCATAAGGTCATCGGTCAAATCGGCTTTCATCTCTTGCGTTCCTACTTTTTTGTCGGACTCGCGTTTATCCCAGCTTGTGTCTGTATTCTTCCACAATTCGGTAAGAGATTTTTTATCAAGCGTGCTGAGATGATTACCGATTTCTTTTTCGATCACTTTAAGGTGGCTTCGATCCCATGTACTGTCGTCAGCAAGCTGACTTTTCATAAAGTCCCAGAACGAGCCTGAATTTTTTGCCGGTGCGGGAAGTTTTTTAAGCGCTGTTATAACTTCGTTAACAATTTTGTTCATCTGATCAGGCACAAATTCACCTTCTGGAAATGTTCTCACCGAAAAATTAGCAAATAAAAATAAAAGTCGACACGAAGAAATTTCTTTTCTTTCTATTCACTCAGAAGTGTAAAAGTTCCTTAAAAAAATTACAGAAGATTATTTGTAAACTTTATATCTTTAACCAATTAAACTGCCCCTGTAGTTCAAAGGATAGAACGCGAGCCTCCGGAGCTCGAGATACAGGTTCGATTCCTGTCGGGGGTGCTTGTGAACGGCTGAAGTTAAAGCTCGCGGAAGATTGACCGGTTCCGAATTTTATTAAGCGATCAATTCCGGACCTTCTCACACTCATACAAATTACTTGATGATTGAGAATAGTTTATCGAAATTGAATTTCTTTGTTACCTCATTAGACCCAATGATTTATTATCGAGAGTAACGGATTAAAAACTGAAACTCCTGGAGAAATTAAAATTCGTTCCATCAAAACTAATTGTTTTTCTGAGTTTACAATCGTCCGGGCAAATAAACATCCGCTACTTCTTCCGTAAGCGCAGTCACTCAATTTCTCATCAAGAAAAATTATTGCTTTCGCGTTTGTAGAATTTTTATAGTTATGTAAAAGTTATCAGATCACTCTCAGTAGAGAAAGAATTCTTCGTCCATCACTCTTACAAATGCCTTAAATGGATTTTCAAACTAATCTTTTTTGTTCGATATTTTCTAAGCTTTGTTTGCCTCAGGTTTTTATATCGCTTTTCCCTCAAAGCGGGATTCATTTGCCCGAATCGTTTCAATGAAATCTGAATCGAAACAGGCTCTTGAGGTAAACAAATCTACGTAGTTGATTTTGTTCTTTCTCTCACTTTTGTTTCCTTATAACAACATTACTCTCAAAGAAGTTTTTAAATTGTCCTTAATTCTTCAGAAAGTTCTTAGTATGAAAATAATGCCGGAAGATATACCACTCTCAATCCGTTAAAGCAGGAACAAGATAAAAAATTATATCGTTTGGTTCGACATTTAAAATAAGTTATGGCGGTATTAATCTCTGTTTCATTTCATTTCTTCTTCACATATCTTTGCAGAAAAAAGAATAGACATGGACGGTTTAATCTATAATTATTTTTCCGACGACGACTTTCTGCGCGTATCGAATAAAATAAAAGATGCAGAAAGTACTACTTCGGGTGAAATTCGAGTTGCAATAAAAGAACATCGCCATTTCTTCGACCGCAAAAAAAATCTCCGGCAGCTTGCCGAAAAAGAATTTCACAAGCTTAACATGCACAACACCCGCGACAAAACCGGCATTCTGCTTTTCATGCTTTTAAGCGACAGGCAATTCTATATTCTTGCCGATCAAGGTATCCATGAGAAAGTAGACGATAAAACATGGGATAAAGTGCGCGATGAGATTCAGCATAAATTTCAAAGCGGCAATTTCTGCGAAGGAATTCTCTGGGGTGTTGATCGGGTCGGAAAAATTCTAACTAAACATTTTCCAATTAAAGCAGACGACACCAACGAGCTTTCCAACAAAATAGTTATTGAATAATTAGAATGAACTGTGGAATTTTTGCCCGGTTTAATTTGTTTAATAGATTATGAACCTCAACAGAAAAAATTTTATAAAGAAAAGTTTGTTTGTCTTCTGCGGCACAATTTTTTTACCGCCATCTGCTAACATGGATACAGAAGCTTCGCCTCTTATCAAATTGAATTACAAACCCGATCTGGAAAAATGGAAGAATGATGATCTTACAATTGCATGGATCGGTCACTCGACGGTACTAATTAATTTTTTTGGAAAGTGGATTATTACCGATCCTGTATTGTTTGATAGAGTCGGTCTTTACTTTTTCGGCGGAAGCATCGGCCCGGCTCGCATGACTCCCCCTGCACTTCAAATATCTGAATTTCCCAGACCCGACGTAATTCTTCTTTCGCACGCTCATATGGATCATATGGATTATCCGACGCTACGCGCGTTCACAAAAAATTACCCTAACCAAATTGATGTTGTTACGGCTCACCTGACTAAAGATGTGATTGAAGATTTATCGTGGAAGTCATTAACCGTTTTGGATTGGGGAGAGGAAAAAACTGTGAACGATATTCACTTCAAAGCTAATGAAGTAAAACATTTCGGCTGGCGTTTTCCCTGGGAAAAGGACCGCTCGCGCGGTTACATAAAAGATGGACGCAGCTACAACGCTTACATAATTGAACGGAACGGGAAAAAAATTTTATTCGGCGGGGATACATCTTTAACCGACAAACTGAAGCCTCTCAAAAACGAAAACATTGAAGTTGCAATCATGCCGATCGGCACTTATAATCCGTGGATTAGAAATCACTGCAATCCGGAACAGGCATTGCAAATGTCGAATGAAATAGGCGCAAAATATTTTATTCCGATTCACACAAAAACTTTTAAGCAAGGCATTGAACCCTTTAATGAGCCGATCGATTGGATGAAACGCTCCGCACCAAATTATAATATAAAAATTGGTTTGGAAGAAATCGGCCAAACATTTATACTTAACTAATAAAATTTTTAACAAAACAATTTTTGCGGGGTTCAAATGCCGATTAACGAAAAATTAGCAGATGAACTGTACCGGTCGGTTTTCGGTGACGCGTGGCATGGTGCATCTTTAAAAATTATTCTTGATGAAGTTACTTTTAAACAAGCATTCAACAGACCCACCAAAAGCACTCACAGCATAGTAGAACTTACACTTCACATCGATGCATGGACTCAAGAAGTTTTAAGCCGGTTGAACGGAAATGTTCATAACGAACCTTTAAACGGTGATTGGCAAGACCCAAAAGAGATCTCAGAAAAGTATTGGGCAGAATTAAAACAACAACTGTACAATAACACAAACAAACTGATCGCAGCACTGAAAAACATTTCTACTGAAAAGTTAAGTAAAATTGTCGGCACCGAAAGAAACGCCGCCGCCGGAACCGGATATACTCACGAAGTTATGATTTTCGGTTTGCTGCAACACACTGCTTATCACAGCGGACAAATTTCTCTGCTGAAGAAGTAACCGGTCAATTTTCAAATGCTATTGTTGAGGCAGTCTTACAATTGGAGGTATTGTGGGCATTGGAATACGTTTTATGTAAGCGTTCCCATTTTGATTACAAGTCAATTTCACCGAATTAGTTTGAAATGTATGCATTGTTGCATGAAATGCTGAAAGTGTTTTTTCTTGCAGTGTTTGATCGGCTTCAAGATCAACAATTTTTAATCCAATTTCTTTTGCTTGTACAATATTTATGTGTTTGCCATGCGTTTTGAAATTATCATGATCGGACAGATATTTGGATATATACTCGGCCTTCTTGCCATCAACCCCTCTAAACATAAACTCACCTAACCAATTTTTAACTAACTCCCTGCCAAAGTCAATTTGATTTTGACATTGAATTAATAATGCCGGTCCATACTGACTAAGCATGGGCAATCAAGAATTCAGGTTCTTAGGATTACTTGCACAATCTTCTTGCGCCTTTTTAAATTGTTGTATTATTGCATGGGCAGGTACTGCTTGCATGCCTATTTGAGTATTTAAAATAAATTGAGGATCTATCGGACCAATAAATGAATGTTTTCCCATAACTATTTCGTCGGCACAACAAGCTAACATAGTACCGGCAGACATAGCAGCCTGTGGGATAATCACTCGAATGTGTTCAAATTTCTGCCGAAGATATGTTACTATGGCATCTGCTGCTTCGGCAGAACCACCGCCTGTATGTAGTATTAGGTCCAGTTCTTTTCCTTTCAAACCGTGAATAGCTTCCATAAATGCTTGAATATCTTCATCATTTATTGAAATTAAATTTGCTGGTAAGTCTCCGCTTGTCCAACGCGATGCATACACAATGATATTGCGCTTAGTATAATCATATAATTCACAAAGATACTTATTTCTCACGCTGTCAAATGCAGTAGGGTCATTGTTTCTGATAGCAAGATTAATTTCGTTTAATATCTGTCCCCAAGTAGGCATGCGTTAAATGCCTGAATTGTTTGAGGCGGTTGGGAGAGGATTTTCTTTAAGCAGATTCATAAAGTTCACATAATCTTCGGTTTCGATACGCGTAGAATTAAATGTCTCTACCGTTTCCATTAAGGTTGGGTAAATCTCCAGTGCTTTCTTTTGCAATTCTTCGAAAGCCTTGTCAAATCCAATGTCTTTTTCTTTGTCGCCCATAGTTTTTGTATATTTATTCAAAAACACAACTGAAAGTTGAATAGTACCTTACTTTTATAATTGAATTTACCGATAGAAAAGTTTACAGTCAAGTTGGAATTTGAACATAATTTTTGTCTTTCTTCAATTTGACATTCTATCTATTAAGTTCAGTTATCAATTTTAGTAGTGTATCTAATCATAAACAACTTACTAACGTTTTAATTTATACTGCATATATACCCTTTCTTTCGATTTGCGCACCTTTAAACTATATTAGCCGCACAAAAAAAATTCTTTTTGCCGATTCATCAATGCGTGATAAGGGCTACATATTCGATATAAAAAAATATTCAATCCATGACGGTCCGGGAATACGCACAACAGTTTTTTTGAAAGGTTGTCCCCTCAACTGCTGGTGGTGCCACAATCCAGAAAGTCAAAAAATCGAACCGGAAGAATTTCTCGGATGCACTTTCAGATGGAGTATGTCCGTCACTTCGGCGGACCACAACGTTGTCGGCAAAGAAGTTTTTGTCGATGAAGTAGTGGAGGAGATCAAAAAAGATCTTCCGTTTTATGAAGAGTCGAACGGCGGCGCAACTTTTTCCGGCGGCGAGCCGATGCTTCAAATCGATTTTCTTCAATCATTATTAAACGAGTGCAGGCAAAACGATATCTCCACGGCAATTGACACTACCGGTTACGCACAATTCGAACAGTTTGAAAAAATTTATGACCTCACCGACATTTTTCTTTACGATTTGAAACTCATGAACGACGAAGAGCACATCAAATACACGGGTGTATCGAATAAAACAATTCATGAAAACTTGCGGCGACTTTCATCGAACGGAAAAAAAGTTACTCTAAGGATTCCAATCATTCCCGGCATAACCGATACACAAAACAATATCAGTCAAACCATAGAATTTATTTCAACGCTGAAAAACATAGACGAGATCGATCTTCTCCCTTTTCATCGAACAGCCAATTCCAAGTACGAAAAGATGAAGAAGCTAAACAAAGTGCCGGATATTAATCCACCGGCAGCGGATGAAATGGAAAAACTGAAAGAAAGATTTTCTTCGCCCGGCGTTACGGTTAAAATCGGAGGATAAAATTGAACGACCGGATAAAAAAATTACGACAACAATCTTTGGATGCAATTCCAACTTTGTCGCACGAGCGTGCTAAGCTACTAACAGAATTTTACAAAACAGGCGAACCACAAAAACACTCAACACCTATTGCGCGGGCATTGACATTCAAGTATCTGCTCGAACACAAAGAACTCTGTGTAAATGAGGGTGAATTGTTAGTTGGTGAAAAAGGACCGGCCCCAAAAGCTACGCCAACTTATCCCGAACTTTGCATTCACTCGGAACAAGATATTGACATTCTTCACAACCGTGAAAAAATATCATTCAAATCCGGTGATGAAACCCGTCACGTAATGTTAGATAAAGTTGCGCCGTTCTGGAAAGAAAAAAATATCCGCGAAAAAATTCTTGCCGAAGCTGATCAAGCGTGGCGCGATTCGTACAAAGCCGGAATCTTTACAGAGTTCATGGAACAACGGGCACCGGGGCATACCGTTGGCGACAACAAAATTTTCAAAAAAGGAATGCTCGACTTCAAAAAAGAAATCGATGAATCGATTTCCAAACTGGATTTTTATAACGACACGGAAGCATTTCCAAAACGGGAAGAACTCCGTGCAATGAGCCTCTGCGCAGACGTGTTGATAACATTTGCGAACCGTTATTCGAAACTACTCCGTGAACTTGCGCACCACGAAAAAGATAAACAGCGGAAAAATGAGCTCGAAACAATGGCAGGGATCTGCGAACGTGTGCCGGCAAATGCACCACGAACAATGTGGGAAGCGCTTCAACATTACTGGTTCGTTCATCTTGGTGTTACGACAGAACTAAACACTTGGGATTCGTTCAACCCGGGCAGACTCGATCAGCATCTTTATCCATTTTATAAACGCGATACAGAAAACGGATTGCTTACCGAAGAAAGCGCCAAAGAACTTTTGCAATCATTCTGGGTTAAGTTTAATAATCAACCCGCACCGCCAAAGGTTGGAGTAACAGCTCAAGAGAGCAATACCTACACAGATTTTTGTCTGATCAACATCGGCGGCGTAAAAGAAAATGGTGAAGACGCCTCGAATGAATTAAGTTATGTACTGCTTGATGTGATAGAAGAAATGCGCCTGCTTCAGCCAAGTTCGATGGTGCAAATCAGTAAGAAGAATCCGGATCGACTTTTAAAACGGGCGCTTAAAATAATTAAAACCGGCTACGGTCAGCCGTCACTCTTTAATACCGACGCAATTGTTCAAGAATTAGTTCGGCAAGGTAAGTCGGTAATTGACGCGCGCAACGGCGGCGCAAGCGGATGCGTCGAAGCCGGGGCTTTCGGCAAGGAAGCTTACATTCTCACCGGTTACTTTAACATGCCGAAAGTTTTGGAGATAACTCTCAATAACGGTTTTGACCCGCGCACACAAAAACAAATTGGTATCCAAACAGGCGATCCTGCAGCTTTTAAATCTTTCGAAGAACTATATTCAGCATTCGAGAAACAGCTTAATCATTTCATAAACATCAAGATTAAAGGGAACATCATAATAGAACGATTGTACGCCGAATACATGCCGTCGCCGTTTTTGTCGATACTGGTTGACGACTGTATTTCCAAAGGTAAAGACTACAACGCCGGGGGTGCGCGTTACAACACTTCGTATGTTCAGGGCGTTGGCTTAGGAACAGTTACCGATTCGCTAACGGCACTCAAGTACAATGTTTTTGATAAAAAGAATTTTTCGATAAATAAATTGTTAAGCGCACTCAAAGAAAATTTTAACGATAAAAAAAAATTGCGAGAGAAACTTCTTTTTGAAACTCCGAAGTACGGCAACGACGACGATTACGCAGATGAAGTTTTGAAAATGGTTTTCGAGACTTACTATAAAGCCGTGGAAGGAAGACCTAATACGAAAGGAGGACATTTTAGAATTAACTTGCTGCCGACTACCTCGCACGTTTATTTCGGAAGCGTTCTCGGTGCCACGCCGGATGGTCGGTTCGCATGGGAACCGACAAGCGAAGGAATTTCGCCGGTGCAGGGTGCAGATATTCACGGACCGACATCGGTAATTAAATCTGCATCGAAGATCGATCATATAAGAACCGGTGGAACGCTACTTAATCAAAAATTTACTCCGCAGCTTTTGGAAACCGATGAGGGGATAAACAAAGTTGCGTATCTTGTTCGTACGTATTTCAAACTGGACGGACATCACATTCAATTCAATGTTGTGAATGCCGAACTTCTCAGAGAAGCGCAGAAGCATCCGGAAAAATATCGTGACCTTATCGTTCGTGTTGCCGGATACAGTGATTATTTTGTCGATCTCGGAATTGATCTGCAAAACGAAATTATTAAAAGAACAGAACACATAGGAACGTAATCATCATCGGCGTTAATCCGCAAAATCCGTGTCATCCATGTTATATTCAATAGAACGCTGATTGCACGGATTAAACTGATTCACACTGATATTTCCTAATAGACAGAAAGGACAATACATGTTTAACTCAAAGATTTATCTCGAACGTAGAAGGAATTTGAAAAAACAAATTAGCAGCGGATTAATTCTTTTCCTCGGAAACAGCGAAGCTCCGATGAATTATGCCGATAACGCTTACCGTTTCCGGCAGGACAGCACTTTTCTTTATTACTTCGGGTTGGATTTCCCCGACATGGCAGCAATCATAGATGTTGATGAAAACAAAGAAACAGTTTTCGGAAATGATTTTTCTGTTGATGATATTGTATGGATGGGCCCCCAGCCAACTGTTAAAGCGCGTGCTACAAAAAGCGGAGTTAAATTCACCGCAACGCTTGAAAATCTTACAACGATATGCAGCAACGCAGTCAAACAAGGTAGAAAGATTCATTTCATTCCACAGTACCGGCACGATAACATTTTAACAATTCATAAACTTCTTGGATTGGCACCGAAACGTGTTAACGAGTATGCATCGACAAAATTGATCAAAGCAATTGCCGGTCAGCGTTATATTAAATCGAAAGAAGAACTTGACGAGATCGAAAAAGCGATTGCGATTTCTTACGAAATGCAAACGAGCGCAATGCGTTTTGCCAAACCGGGAATGTATGAACGTGAAGTCGCCGGATTTATTGAAGGCATCGCTCTTTCGCTAGGCAACGGACTTTCGTTTCCTATAATTTTTTCGCGTCACGGCGAAACGCTTCATAATCATTATCATGTAAACAAATTGAAGGAAGGCGATCTTGTTGTGAACGATTCCGGCGCTGAAACAGCGATGCATTATGCCGGCGATATAACCAGAACTTTTCCTGTGAGTGGAAAATTTACGCAGCAACAAAAAGAAATTTATGAGATAGTTTTAAAATCACAGCTGACCGCCATTTCAGAAATCAAACCCGGCAAAAACTATAAAGACATTCATCTCAAAACGGCAACTATTATTGCCGAGGGATTAAAGTCGCTCGGATTTATGAAAGGAAATGTTAAAACTGCCGTTGAATGCGGGGCGCATGCGTTGTTCTTCCCTCACGGTCTCGGTCACTTAATGGGTCTAGATGTTCACGACATGGAAAACTTTGGCGAAAATAATTTCGGTTACAACGAGAAGACAAAACGCAGCACGCAATTCGGATTGAAATATCTCCGCTACGCACGCCCGCTCGTTCCAGGAATAGTTTTAACTGTTGAACCCGGAATTTATTTCATCCCACAGCTAATTGATAAATGGCAAAGTGAAAAGAAGTTTACACAGTTTATCGATTACAAGAAAGTCAATAAATATAGAACATTTGGCGGAATTAGAATTGAAGACGATATAGTTGTAACGAAGAACGGCTGCCGTGTCCTAGGCAAACCAATTCCGAAAACAATTGAAGATGTTGAAGAGGTAGCGTCAAATAAAATTTAATATGTCCTTCACATTACATTTTCATAAAATAGCCGGATGGGTGCCGCCGGAAGATTGGCTGGAAATCGAAACGATCGACGCACACACTGCCGGAGAGCCGCTGCGCATAATTCTTAGCGGATTACCGGAGATTAAAGGCGAAACGATTCTGGAAAAACGCCGTTACATGAAAGATCATTTTGATTTTTTCCGCACTTCACTCATGTTTGAACCACGGGGACACGCAGATATGTACGGATGCATTATTACTCCGCCTGTTACCGGCGGGGCAGATTTCGGTGTGATCTTTCTTCACAATGAAGGCTACAGCACAATGTGCGGACACGGAATTATTGCCCTAACAAAAGTTGTTCTCGAAACCAGAATGTTCGAAACAGTTGAACCTGTTACGACGATCAAAATTGATTCCCCTGCCGGATTAATCACATCACATGCAAAAGTCAAGGATGGAAAAGTTGAATCGATTTTTTTTGAAAATGTACCGTCGTTTGTTTACTTAGCCGATCGATCAATTGAAGTACCGGAACTGGGAAAAATAAAATTCGACATAGCTTTTGGCGGAGCGTTTTATGCTTTTGTGAAAGCCGATCAGCTTGGATTAAAAATGCACGAAAGCGAATTCAGCGAATTAATCGAAAAAGGTATGATAATAAAACGTGCAGTGATAAAAAATTTTCCAATCAAACATCCGTTCGATGAGAGTTTGAGTTTTCTTTATGGAACAATTTTTTACGGCCCGCCATTAAGCAAAGAAGCAGACAGCCGCAACGTATGTATCTTTGCAGAAGGTGAAGTTGACCGGAGTCCTACAGGCACCGGTGTTAGCGCCCGCATGGCACTTCATTTTTCAAAAGGAGAAATTAAAGTTAATCAGCCGATGATTATCGAAAGCATTATAGGAAGCAAATTCACCGGAAAAATTCTGACTGCCACAAAGTTCGGCAATCGCGATGCCGTTATTCCTCAAATTGAAAGCAATGCCTTTATCACCAGCAAAAGTACTTTTTACATTAATCCAAATGATCCACTCAAGAACGGATTTATTTTGAGGTAAGACTTGTCGCGCTTCGGCTAACTCAGCACGACTTGAAAGTCAGACCGAGGTTCGATAAGTTCAGCACGACTTAAAAGTCAGACCGAGCACTGAGTTTACCGAAGTGTCGAGGGCTGAC